>JAQURU010000051.1 GCA_028715435.1 Minisyncoccota bacterium | reverse complement strand
CAAAAAAGAAATAGAAAGAACTCAAATTTTTGAAGGCATAGTAATTGCTAAAAAACACGGCCAGGGGATAAACGGTTCTTTAAAGGTAAGGAAAATTATTGATGGAGTTGGCGTTGAAAAAACAGTGCCTTTACATTCTCCCAACATTACCAAAATTGAAGTTGTTTCCCACGGAAAAGTAAGACGAGCCAAACTTTATTATTTAAGAGACAGGATTGGCAAAAAAGCCAAGATAAAAAGAAAGGAAATTGGTAAGACCAAAGGGCCCCAAGTTCCAGAAACAATAACAGAACAAATCCTAGACAAAGCCGAGGCCTAATGGGCTTTTAGCCCGGGTGCTGGAATTGGCAGACAGGCTAGCCTAAGGAGCTAGTGAGGTAAAACTCGTGTGGGTTCAACTCCCACTCCGGGCACCAAGCTAAGCTTGGTTAAGCCCAGCTTGGCTGGGGCACTCGCGGGCGGTTAGCTCAGTTGGCTAGAGCGATTCATTTACACTGAATAGGCCAGGGGTTCGAGTCCCTTACCGCCCACCAAGCTAAGCTTGGTTGAGCCCAGCTAAACTGGGCCACAAAAACATAAGCCGCGGTAGCCAAGTTGGTCACGGCGAACGACTGAAAATCGTTTCATCTCAGTTCGATTCTGAGCCGCGGCACATAATTTGCGGGCGTCGTATAGTGGTTATTACATCGGCTTGCCAAGTCGAGTACGGCAGTTCGACTCTGCTCGCCCGCTCATTTTAGGCCAATTTTTAGCAAAGCTGAGCTTAGCTCTGGCCTAAATAAATTACCCTAAAAAAAGGGGGTAAGGGGGTTGATTTTTTACCCCTAATATGCTACGATTAGAACATAACCCCAAGGTAGAAAGGGGGTAAAATTTGAGAGACCAAACAGTATGCTAATTAAGGAGAAGATGCGCTTAATAGGCGTTTTGGCCTTATTAGGCGTGTTCGGAGTGTATTTTTTGGGCCTCAAGGTTCAAGCAGAAAACGGGGTGGTAATGGAAGAATTGGCTCATAACCTGCCGGTTATTGAAAACACAACCTTGCTTCCAGTTGCCCAACCTCCCGCACCAGATGTTTCACAAACAATGAACGTGGTATTAACTGCTTATTCTTCGTCGGTTGATGAAACAGACGACACTCCTTTTATCACCGCGTCGGGCAAAACAGTTGAAAACGGAATTGTTGCTAATAACTTGCTAAGTTTTGGCACTAGAATCAGAATTCCCGAGCTCTTTGGAGATACAATATTCGAGGTTCAAGACAGAATGAACCAAAGGAAGCAACCTTATCATTTTGATATTTGGATGCCTTCTAAAGAACAAGCTATTATTTTTGGCGCTAAAACAGCCAAAATAGAAATCATTGACTAAATTTAATTTTCGCAATTAGCGTTTACTCAAATTTTCGCTAACCAAAAACCCTTCGTTGGTTCGGGGCTTGCCCTGAGCTTATCGAAGGGTTTTTGGTTAGTCTTATAATACTTCTTGAATTTTAACTTTGATTTGCTCGCGCAATATATCGGAAGTTGCAAAGCTATGGTCCTCTCGCCAATTACGGCCCCATAGCTCATCCTTAAAGGTTATGCCGTTGAAAACTTTTTCTTCTTGGTAGCGAGGAACCAAATGACAGTGCAAATGCCTTACTGAATTACCCAAAAAACTATAATTAAACCAATCTGTCTGAAAAACTTTTTTAATTGCCTGCCTTAAATCTTTTAAAATTATAAATAATTCTTCTTGTTCCTCAATTGTAGCATCTGTTAAATCAAGGGCATTTTCTCTTTTGCACCAAATAACGCATCTGCCAAGATAGCTCTGATTTTCATGCACATATACTTCCCAATAATTATAATCCTTAATTTTATTTTTTGAAAAATCCTTTTCTGTCATAAATTTTTAACTTTCTTGGTGCCCAGGGCGGGAGTCGAACCCGCACGGGATTGCTCCCAATGGATTTTAAGTCCATATTGTCTACCATTCCAACACCTGGGCAAAGCTAAGCTTTGCTTTTCTCGCGCTTAGCGCGAGGCAAAAATCATACTTGAGGCCACGACCGGATTTGCACCGGTGTTACTTCTTTTGCAGAGAAGCGCCTTAGCTACTTGGCTACGTGGCCGAATTTTCTTTTATCTCCTCTAAAATTTGCTCTAATTTCTCTTGCTTGCTGGGGCCAATATAGGGAAAAAACTTAATTCTGGGAATACGCCTTATCCTGATTTTATCATTTAAGGCCTGGTGCAAAAAGTAAGCATGGCTATTTAAAACATTCATCACAAACTCGCTTTCTTGTTCGGGAATAACAGACACAAAAATTTCCGCCCATGACAAATCGCTGTAAATTGACACGTTCATAACTGTGGCTAGAACTCCCTTGGGAAAATCAATTTCCTGAGAAATCACCTTAGCCAATTCCTCTCTTAAAACTTCTGTAAATTTTTCCAATCTTTGCTGTTCCATATTATAGGGTGCCTTTTTGCTTTTCCTCTCGATAAATTTTAAAAATATCGTCTATTTCAACTTTAACATCGCCCACAAACATCATGCCAACTTCCTGGCCCTTTGTTGCTTTGCCAACCTCTTGCTTTTCCCGCTCCAAGCTTCTTATTCTGCCTTTGCCAATTAATTCATCGTTGCGAAAAACCTCAACCATTGTATTTTTTGTAAATTCCCCCTCTATAACCTTTCCTCCAATAATTTGAGCATCTTTAGTTTTCTTAAAATAAGCAATAATTTTTAATTGGGACAAGTCAATTCTTTTGATTTCAGGAGCCAAAACCAAAAGCATTTCTTGTCTGGCTTCTTGGGCCATTTCGTAAATAACCTCAAAAATTCTTACTTTCACCCTTTTTTGCTGAGCTAAAGATTTCGTGTTTTCATCAACCTTCACCCTAAAGCCAAATATAGCTCCATTAGCTGTTTCTGCTTCTTTTACATCAGCGGCAATCACATCTCCAACATCATACCTCAAAACCCTTAACCCCACTTTGTCTGTTGGAATAGCGCTAAAAATATGCTCAATAGCTTCCAAAGAGCCGCGCACATCGGCTTTTACAATAACATTAAAAAACTTTCTTTCGTCTCCCTCTTCTTGCACTTCTGGTTCTTTTTTGTCTTTTATGATTGTCAGATTATTTCTGGCTTGGTTTAAATGATTATAAAACACTGCTTGCTCCCCAACCACTGGCGGCATTTCAAACCCTAGCACACGACAAGATTGGCCCGGTAAAACTTCTAAAACCTCTTTTCCTTGGAAATTTAACAGCCGTTTTATTTTTCCAAACGCTGTTGGGGTGCCCAAAACATCGCCTGTTCTTAATATCCCTTTTTCTAAAACCAAAGTAGCGATTGTTCCTTTTTTAGCATCCAAGCAACTTTCAATAATTATACCTTCTGGCTTTGAGCTTGTATCTGCTTTTAACTCTTCCATTTCAGCTAAAAGCAATATAGCTTCTAAAAGTTCGTTGATGCCTTGCTTCATTTTAGCTGACACTTTCACTGAAAGCACTTTTCCTCCCCAGGATTCAGTTAAAACATCTTCCTGGCTCAACTGCTGTTTGACCTTTTCAACATCTGTTCCGGGTTTATCAATTTTATTAAAAGCAATCAACATTGGAATATTAGCTGTTTTAATAAATTTAATGGCTTCTTTGGTTTGATCTTTAACTCCCTCAACAGCATCAACCAC
This sequence comes from Minisyncoccota bacterium, assembly GCA_028715435.1. Lineage (GTDB taxonomy): Bacteria > Patescibacteriota > Minisyncoccia > Minisyncoccales > CG1-02-41-26 > STD1-80. Next base: position 1,436 of record JAQURU010000051.1, on the reverse strand, counting down.
TAAAATAGCAATGTCCGCTACCTTAGCGCCTCGCTGCCTCATTGCTGAAAAGGCCTCGTGCCCGGGAGTGTCAATAAACGAAATGGGTTTTCCTTGAAATTCAATTTCATAAGCGCCGATATGCTGAGTAATGCCCCCAGATTCCTTGGCACAAATCACAAAATCCTCTCTGATTGCTTCCAAAAGAGATGACTTGCCGTGGTCAACATGCCCCATCACCACCACCACGGGCTGTTTAACTCTTATATTCTCTAAATTATTTGTCATATTGGAATAATACTCTAAAAAACTACATTTTTCAAGAAAAAGGGGGTTGTTTTATAACAACCGCCTTTTTTATATTCTTTCTCTAACCGTCAAATTACACAGCAACCTCTTCAAAAAGCGCCTGTATTTCATCAGCCGCTTTCCCAAAAAAATCCCTTGCTGTGTCATAATCCCAACCGGTTTTGTCAAGAACCCATTTAACAATTGCACCTAAAACTACCGCCCCAGCAAGCACTAAGCCAATTATCATGGCATTAAACGCCACAAACGCAATGGCTCCTGCCACCAAACCAACTATTTTAGCGCCCAGCCAAATAGCAAAACCAAGTGCCACAGCTTTAATACCAAGAATGAGCCAGTCTGTTGCATCTTTTATCTTTCCTGGCGCGCCTTTTTTGTTAAAATCTAACAAAGCATACTCCATTTCCTGTCCTTTGTGATCAAATAAAATATTTTCTTGTTCGTCAGTAAATTTCACAGACGGAGAAAGTTTCTTCCAACCAAAACGCAAAGCTGTTTCCTCTCCAGTTTCTTCGTCAATTAAAGTTAAATGGCCCAAATCTTTATCATTCTGTTTGCGCCATGACAAAGCAGTAACACGGATATTTTCATTTTCGTCCAGCCAGCCAATTCTTATCTGGTCAAACCGATTATTGACAATCTGTTCAATTCTGTAATAAATTTTTTTTATAGCTTCTGCATCTTTCACAACATTGCCTGTTAAAAGCAGCTCTGGCGGCTTGCCATCTTTTATACAACCCCCTAAATTCTGTGCCAAAAAACTAACCGTTCCGACCTTTGCGAGCTTCTGCAAAAAATCTCTTCTGCTAATTTTTTCCATTTTGCGTTTTCCTCCTTTTAAATTTTTAAAAAATAATTTGTTGGGCACCCAATTATTTTACTACCAACATCTTATACAAAATTTGAACAAAAAAACAGGGGTTATGCCCTGTAAATCCTCCATCAAAAATATGTCTACTTTTCCTGGCTAAAATTATTTTAACTTTTTTTGAATTGCTTCGCTATTTAACTCCCGCAGAGCGTCGCTAGCAATCCACTTGGCGGTTTTGTTATCCATTGCTTGAATTTCTTTGGCCACTTTAATAGCTTTCTTATTAAGCTTTAAATTGCGCTTGCCAATTTGCCGAATTGCCCAGTTAACCGCTTTT
>JAQURU010000050.1 GCA_028715435.1 Minisyncoccota bacterium | reverse complement strand
CGCTGAGTAGCCACCACCAAATGAATACCTACTGCCCGGGCTAACTGACTTAATCGAACAATGGCTGCTTCCACTTCTTTGCCTTTGGCCATCATTAAATCAGCTAATTCGTCAATTATCAAAACCACAAAAGGCATTGGTTCGTTGTCTTCAAGCTCATTAACAGTTGGTTTTTTATTTTTTTGGGACTTGGCTTGTTGAATTTTGTTAAAAGAAACTATGTCTCTTGCTCCAGCTTCTTGAAGAACTTCAAACCTGCGTTCCATTTCACCAACCAACCAATTTAAAACATTTACTGCTTTCCTGGCATTTAAAATAACCGGGGTTAATAAGTGCGGCAATGCACCGTATACCGGAAACTCTACTCTTTTGGGGTCAATTAAAATAATTCGCAAATTCTTAGGCGAATTGCGATAAATCAAGCTCATAATAATGGTGTTCAGGCAAATGCTTTTACCAGAGCCCGTGGCTCCTGCCACTAACATATGAGGCATATTAGCCAAGTCAACGCAAATTGGGCTGCCCATAACATCTTTACCCAAAGCCAAATTTAAAAGCGCAGAAGGATTTTGAAAAACAGACGAAGATATAACTGTTCCAAGTTTAACTTTAGCCCTAGTGCTATTTGGCACCTCAATGCCAACAAGAGATTTTCCTGGGATTGGCGCTTCAATCCTAATAGGATGAGCTGCTAAAGACAAAGCCAAGTCATTGCTTAAGCCTGTAATTTTAGAAAGTTTAACCCCTTCAGCTGGTTTTAAAGTATATTGAGTAACTGTGGGCCCCACATTAATTTCTGACATCTCAACTTCAATGCCAAAATTCTGCAAAGTTTTTTTAATAGCAATGGCATTAAATTCAATGTCCCCGCTAGAAGGCTTTTCATCGCCAATTTCCAACAATTCAACTGAAGGAAACTTATATTGTGTATCTAAAAACACAGCCAGGGATTCTTGGGGCTTTATTTTTTCTTTTTTAAGCTCAACAATCGGCGCTTTTTTAAAGGCCTTCTCTGAAATAGAGTTCGAAGTTTTAATAACCTCCACTGGCTTTATCTCAAACTTTGGCCTGCCCGCCTCATTAGCCGCAGGGCTTTGGGCGGGTTTCTCCTTTTTATCTTTTTCTTTTCCTTTGGGCATCATTTCAAATGCAATAATCCCTGCCACTAAGATAAAACAAGCAAAAACTATATAGGCCACAGTTGTTCCAAAATAATGGAAAACCGGCCAACTAAACAAGTAGCCAATCCAACCCCCATCTTTTTCTCCAATTGCCTTGGTGGCCAAAATACCTGAAACACCAATGGTAAAAAGCCCTAAAACAAAACTGGCTGGTAAAAATATTCTTCGCTTTCTGGGGCGTGAAATTAAAAACCCAGTTAAAAGCAACAGAAATGGCAAAACATAAACTGCTTGACCCACTAAAAAATGAAATATCTTAAATATGGCCTGGCCTCCAGAACCGGATTTTTGCCAAAAAGAAAAAGCCACTATAATAGACAGCACAAATAAACAAATAGCCACAATTGTTTTTTTAACCCTGTTGGTTAAAACCGGCAATGTTTCTTTTTCATTAAAATCCTTCTGATTTTTCCCATTCTTATTCTTATGTTTACCCATATACAAAAATCGCTTGTTTTTATTTATCAATTTTACCACATAACCAACCCACCCTGCAATTGTTAAAAACCAATAAAACAAAATAAATAAAAATCCGCAAAGGTTGGCGTCCCCTCCGCGGATATATTTCTTAATGCTTTTGGGCCAGAGAATAAAGGCAACTAATGTGCGGAAAATTTTTGATTTGACTTTACGGGTATATTATAACTTAATAAACTCGTAATGTCAACGGATAGCGACAAAGATTGTGTGGGAAAAACCACACAGAACAAGGGTTTGACGGGTTTTATTTTGTTTTTGTGGGAAGGGGTTGACACAAAGCAACAATTAGTATAAAATGGAAATACGAAAGTGAAAAATTTCTAATTGCTCTAATTACTAATTACTAAATAATGTCTAAATTCCAATTGGTCATTTTTTAATTGGTGCTTATTTTCGGAATATAATTTATAACCTTGCTGAAAACAGGGTTCTGCGAGCAAAGCGAGCAGGTTCTTATTTAGAAATTAGAAATTAGGTTAATTAGGAATTATCATATATGTTATCTCCAAAACAGCTCGTAGAATTAGGTTTTACAGAAAAAGAAGCTATGGTTTATTTGGCCTTGCTAGAGATGGGGCCTTCGACGGTTAGTGAGATTGGCCGACAAGCTAAAATAAACAGAACAACTGGCTATGATATTGTAGAAATGCTCTGCTCTAAGGGCCTAGCTAATGCTCTAGGGGAAGGCACAATCAAAAAATATACAGTTGAGGACCCAGAAAAAATAATTGCCTTTTCTCAAAGCAAATTTCAAGAAGCCCAAGCCCAATTTGAGGCCAGTAAGAAATTACTGCCAGAATTAAAATCAATTTTCCAAAAAATAGAAAAACCAAAAGTAAAATTTTATGAAGGCATTAACGGGCTAAAAGAAGTGTATGAAGAAACATTAACAGCCAAAGAGCCACTTATTGGTTATGGTTCAGCTGAACCATATTTTGAAACAATGCAAAATTTTGGCGAAAATTACTTAAAAAGAAGGGTTGCCAAAGGCATTCATGGCCGATTTATTGCGCCCAATACCTCCCAAACCCAAGAACGAGCGCGAAACGACAAAGCGGAATTAAGGGAAACACGGCTAGTGCCCAAAGAAAAACTAAATATAGAAATTGAAGTTAATATATTTGACAATAAAATTATAATGGCTTCGTTTAAAGAGGGGCTGGGGATTATTATTGAAAGCCAAAAAATTGCGGACGCGCAAAAGAAAATCTTTGAATTGGCCTGGGAAGGAGCGGAGAAATACCAGAAATAAACTAAAAATTAAAAGTGAAAAATGAAAAAAGTAAGTTAAAAACCAAAAACATTGCGCAATGCAATGTTTTTGGTTTTATTTTTTAATTTTAAATTGTGATTTTTAGTTTTTCATTTCCGGTAGCCCGTGCCAGCAGGAATAAGACGGCCAATGATAACATTTTCTTTTAATCCAGTGAGCTTGTCTTCTTTGCCTTCCAAAGAAGCTTTAATTAAAACACGAGAGGTTTCCTGGAAAGAAGCAGACGACAAAAAGCTGTCTGAAGTTAAAGCTACCCTGGATATGCCCAAAATAGCTGGTTTGGCTTTGCCTGTGGCTTTGCCAGCTTTTTTCAAAAGCGCATTGTTTTCTTCAAATTCTGCCCTGGTAACAATTTGACCTGGCACCCAAGGCCCGTCCCCGGCATCTGCCACCCTAATACGAGAAAACATTTGTTTTATCATTATTTCAATGTGTTTGTCGTGAATGTTAATACCTTCAGCTGCATAAATTTTTTGAATTTCCTGTAAGATATATTTTTGGGTCTCTCCAACACCTTTTATTTTAAATAATTTTTTCAAATCCAAACTGCCTCCGCACAAAGCCCTACCTGCTTTTATTTCGTCTCCTTTTTTAACATACACTTCAGTTTCTGCAGGCACTGCATATTCAATAATCTCCTCTTTGGCTGATTTTGTTTTGCCCTTAACAGCAATTTTGATTCTGCCTTTTTCTAAATCAACCTCCTTAACAATGCCGTCTGACATGGCCATAGTGGCCTCCCCTTTAGGAGATCTCATTTCAAAAATTTCTTCAATTCTGGGCAAACCCCGCGTAATATCTCCTACGCTGGAAACGCCCCCAGTGTGAAAAGTCCTCATTGTGAGCTGAGTGCCTGGCTCACCAATGGATTGAGCAGCCACCACCCCAACAGCAGTGCCAAGATCAGCCAAACGGTTTCGCCCCATATCCCAGCCATAACATTTTTGACAAACTCTCCGCAAATCGCGGCAGGTTAAAGGCGAACGAACTGTTAAATTCTTAACGCCAGCTTCATCAATTTTCCTAGCTTGGTCCCAAGAAACAACATCGCCTTCTTTAACAATTGTTTCTTTGGTATTGGGATCTTTTACGTCTTTTAAAACCATTCTCCCAACAAATTTAAATTTAAAGTCCTGGCCAGTTTCATCAGCATGTTCTCTTAAAATTTCCATGCCTGTGTCGTCTCCACAGTCCTCGGAGGAAACAATAATGTCATGAGCCACGTCTACCAACCTTCTGGTTAAATAACCAGAAGCGGATGTTCGCAGAGCCGTATCTGATGTGCCCTTACGAGCGCCATGAGTGGAAATGAAATACTCTAAAACATCAAAACCCTCTTTAAAAGAATTCTTTACGGGCAATTCAATAATTCTGCCTGTTGGAGAAGTAACTAAACCTTTCATTCCAGCCATTTGGGTTGGCTGGGCCCAAGAACCTCGGGCGCCAGAGTCAATCATGGAAAACACCGGACCATCTTTGGGTAAATTTAAAGGGACTAATTTTTCAATTTTCTGCTTAACGGTTTGCCAAATTTCAATCAATTTGGCGCTTCTTTCTTTGCTTGATAAAAAGCCTTTTTCATAGTGGGACTCAATTTTGTCCACTTCTTTCTCGGCCTGGGCAATAAGTTCTGGTTTTTCTTTTGGCACAATAACATCGTCCATACCCCAACTAATGCCTGACAAAGTGGCATATTCAAAACCTAAGTCCTTTATCCGATCTAAAGCTTGTTGAGCTTGTTCTAAAGTATGCGTTTCAATAATTTTACTGATAATTTTGGAAATCTTCTTTGAACTAACCTGCTCATTAATAAAAGGAAAATCGTCTGGCAAAGCTTGGTTGAATAAAATCCTGCCAACGGATGTTTCAATGAATTCTGGAACTGCATTTTTTTCTAAAGCCTTTGTTTTATCAATCATTAAAATCTTTATTTTTTCTCTTAAAGGCAGGTGCCCTAACTGATTAGCTAAAATCGCCTCACCCTCGCTACCAAAAACCCTTACAGTTTCCTCGCCTTGAGCAGAATGAAGGATTTCCTTTATGCCCGTCATATAATAACAACCCAATACCATATCCTTAGTGGGAGTAACAATTGGCAAACCATCGGCTGGTTTTAACAGATTGCGAGAAGAAAGCATTAATTCTCTGGCTTCTTTTTGGGCCTCATCCGACAGGGGCAAATAAACAGCCATTTGGTCACCGTCAAAGTCTGCGTTGTAAGCAGAACAAACCATTGG
>JAQURU010000006.1 GCA_028715435.1 Minisyncoccota bacterium | reverse complement strand
AAGGACGAATGGGTTCCGGTCCCAGTTCCGCCGATTATCACGAAGGTTCAGTTTGAGATCGCCAGAAAACAGATAGAGGAGAATAAGAAAAACTCACCGAGAAGGACGATACGGGAGTATCTATTTGCAAAAAAACTGCATTGCGGCATCTGTGGGGGCGTCATGGTAGCACAGTGCCGGGCTGGAAAAACAGACGTGAAGTTTTATATCTGCCACAGGCGATCTAAAGAGCATGCACCTGTCCTCTGTTCTCAGAAGAGCATTGCAGAAACAAGGATAGAACCGCCAGTATGGGAAGCCATCAAGAAACTTCTTATGCAGCCTGATGTGACGTTAAATGAATTAGAGACGCTCAAAGGAAAGGACGATCACAGACAAGCTCTCATGGCAAAACAGGCACAGACAGAGAAACAGCTAAAGCAATTGGAATCCAGACTGGAAAGGCTTCTGGATTTGTATGTGGATGGTGCTATAAAAAAGATGGCATTTTTGGAGAGAAGCCGAAACCTTGAGCGTGAGAAAGATTCTCTGACAAAGAAGGGAACTGAGCTTTCACAGGAACTGATAAGCGAAGAAGAACGTGCATTCAAGGCGGAAAGCATAAAGAAATTGTATAAGCAGATAGGTAAGAACCTCGAGGAAGCAGATTATGAGACCAAACGATTTGTTATATCGCTTTTAATTAATCGTATTTCCGTCAATGCTGACAGGCTGGACGTGGAGTGCCATATTCCAGACCGATTTTTAGAGGGGGAGAAGAATATTCACGTGTCTTTGTGTCGCAATCCACTCATCATTGGCTGAAATAGGCGTTCCCATCCAAGCAATTTCATTAAAAATAATCTTGTTAAAAGACGGTTCTTGCTCTGTGGCTATTTGGCAAATGGTGTGCTGTGTTGTTGTGGTTGTGGTTGTGGTTGTGCTGGTAGCCTGAAGCTCTGCTTCAAACAGGGTGGTGGTTGCAATAGCCCCAGCAGCTAATAATTGATCCAGTTCTGCCTGTTTTTCCTTAATAGCTTGCTCAAGCTCTGATTTTAGTTTTAATAACTCCTCTTTAAGATGGTCTGCATCCTGCTCATTTTTGGTTTCTTCTGCTTGCTCTGCGATTTCTTGGCTCTGCTCCACCGAATCTATCCTAGACCCGGTCTCGGTAACTTTGTTTATAAAGCTGGAAATCTGAGCTTGGGGAAGTGAATTAAAAAAGCTAAAAAAGTCCTTGGCTTTATCAATAATGCTTTGGGCGGTTTGCTTGATCTGATTAATCTTGTCTTGCAAAAAGCCCTGGCTTTGGTTAGTTCCTAATTCTTTTAAAACAACGTCAGCCTGGCTTATTTCTGGCACTGGCTTGCCAAATTCCACTTCCACACTTGGCACTTCAACTGTTTTATCCCAAAAGAAATTGCCGTACTTATCCTTTATCATCTGGCCTTTAACTCGCACAATAAACGGCTCAATAACCCCTTTTTTGTTGTTAGGATTTTGAAGCCATGTATCAAAAGGCCAACAAGTGGAAGTTAGCCAATCAGCCACTCCGTCCGGACAACTAAACGAACCTCTATTAATCGGTGGCTCAATAGCTTTGTGAGAGTAAAACTCCACAACTATCTTACCTTTTGTGGCATCAATTGGCGAATAAACAATAATATACGGGATATTTATAGTAGTCCAATTGCCTTTGTATGACTGAAAGTCGTATTTGCCAATGCCAGAACCAATTTGAACCTGGTTTTGAGCCAGCCAGTCATGAATATATTTATTGGCCTGGCTAACAGTGTATTTTTCAATTAAATCAATGGCTCCTGAAAAATCACCATAAGTCACTAAGGGTAAAAGCTTATAAATAGCTGTGATTAAGTTTTTAGATAATTGAATTTGTTGCTCAACAAACCAGTAATTTAATTGCTCTTGCAAAACTGATTGTTTAACTAACATTACCGCCCCTGCTTTTGCAGAATAGCTTGAATTCGGATAATAAATCGATTCAAAAAACCAATCACTTTGTAATTTTGGAAAAGAATTTTTCCTAATAATATCTAAAATGCCAATAGCTTGTTTTTGTTTTAATACCCAAGTGTTTTCTTGGCTAAAAACAAAAAACGGAGCAAACATAAAAACTGCTCCGCAAAACACAATAACTTTTCTAAAATCGAGTTTCATACCAATCTTACTTTACCTCAATACTTTCTAAAAACGTTCCCCATACCCCTGAACAATAGCTCTCGTATCCTTCGGGTATTCTCGTCTCGAAAGAAATCAAAGTATTGTCTATTGGCAAATTTATCGTTATTGCCACACCAAATTTTTGCCTATTTGGAGATACCGACTCTAAAACAAGCTTGTTGCTTACTGATTTTATACTAAAAGTGAAATCTGGCCTTTTGTTTTTGATGGCATTTAGGCCACTTTCGGTATTTATAGCATCTACGATTTCTTGTTCATTGGTAGGATTTATGCCTACCAAAATACTAATTCCGCATCCTTTTGATAAAAGTCCGTATTCTTTTTCTGCATCAGCAGATAGCAAGTTCACCCAATACTGAGAGGTTCCGTCTGGGGCGTCTTGGCCTTCAAACTCCACGCGCCAGCCAGTTGGCACTTTAGCTGTTAGGCCAACTTTATCCACCACAATATACTGGCCATCTGCTCTATCCTCCACCTTATAATCCCCCTTCTCAAACAACTTCGGGGAACTTAGCTTAGCTAAGTCCATAGAACTTTTATTATGTAAATAAAAAAATCCTCCAATGCCAACGAGGATTACTAACGCTAAAATTAAAAAAATAGCTAATTTTTTTGAACTTTTTTTCACTGAACTAGAACGATTGCCTGGGCTTGCTTGTTCCATATTTAAATTTTGGTTATTAATGCAAACCTATCAAAACCCCTTGCCTTTGTCAATACCTGTGTTATACTTTTTCATTCTGTCTTTTACTTCTTGACCATCAAGTAAAAGGCCTCCAAATAAAGGAAAGCGCAAAAAGGAATTGGGTTCACTTGGACCCTGCGGAGGGTACAAAATAAACGAAACCTTGCCAAGCGCTTTCCTCTTTTTTTATTGTAAAGAAAAAGGCGGGATAGGACTTAGAACTATCTCGCCACTTTTTGCTTCCACTACTTACTAAACAACAGGAGTGACGGTGTTTAGCAAGAATGCAACTATATATTTATATATTTATAAACTTTAACTCAAAAATAATAAAAAATCAAGAAATAAACTAAATTTATTTTTTAGCTGTGGACAGCTCTTTTTTGCGAGAAGTAAAATGAGCCACTGAAAAAACCACTTCTTCGTTTTTAAAATCAACCCCAACGCTATCTTTTTCTTTTATTTCCCCGATAATAATTTTTAAAGCCAATGGGTCTAAAATTAATTTTTGGATAACCCGTTTCAATGGCCGAGCGCCCAGGTCTGGGTCAAAGCCCTTGCTGGCCATAGCGTCAGACAGGGCTTTGGAAAACCTGACTTTAATATTTTTAGCTTTCATTAAGCGTTTTTCCACTTTGTTGAGCTCCAAATCCACAATTTGCCTTACTTCTTTTTTGCCCAAGTAATTAAAAGTTATAATTTCATCAATGCGGTTCAAAAACTCGGGTTTAAAGGCCTCTCTCAAGGCCTCTTGGATTTTCTTTTGGATGTTTTCTTTTTTAACCTCAATATCCTGCTCTTTTTTCATTTCAAAACCAATTGGCTTCATTTGAGCAATTAAATCAGAGCCGACATTGGAAGTCATTATAATAATGCAGTTTCTAAACGAAACCGCCCTGCCTTTAGCGTCAGTTAAACGGCCTTCTTCAAAAATTTGCAATAAAATATTAAATACTTCTGGATGGGCTTTTTCAATTTCATCAAGCAAAATAACGCTATATGGCCTGTGCCGCACTTTTTCAGTTAATTGCCCGCCCTCCTCATAACCAACATAGCCGGGCGGAGAGCCCAATATCTTGCTAACACTGTATTTTTCCATATACTCGGACATATCAACAGTTATCAAGGATTTTTCAGTGTTAAACAAAAAGTCAGCCAAGGCCCGGGCGGTTTCTGTTTTACCAACGCCTGTTGGCCCTAAAAACATAAACACGCCCATTGGCTTATTTTCGTCCGCAATGCCAGCCCTGCCCCGCCTAATGGCATTGGACACAGCAATAATAGCTTGGTCTTGGCCAATTACCCTGCCTTTTAATTCCTGCTCCATTTTTTCTAATTTCCGGGCTTCCCCCTCAACCAAACGAACCACTGGAATGCCCGTCCACTTAGAAACAACTAAAGCCACATCCTCCTCGGTGACCTCTTCTTTTAAAATAGAGTTCTTTTGCTGGATGTTTTGCAGTTTCTTTTCAGCATCGGCTATTTGCTTTTTTAATTCTGGCACTTTGCCGTATTTTAGTTCTGCCACTTTTTGCAAATCTGCTTCTCTGTGGGCAACCTCAATTTGGAACGAAACTTGGTCCATTTCTTTTTTAAGGTTTTTAATTTCTGTGATAAGAGATTTTTCAGAAGCCCATTTTACTTTTATGGCCTCTACTTTTTCGTTTAAGTCAGCAAGCGAGCGCTCCACAGCTTTTTGGCGAGAGGTATTGCCCTGCTCTTTGTTTAAAACCCGCTTTTCAATTTCTAATTTAGTGATTTGATCTTTTAAATCCTCTAGTTCGGTTGGTTCTGATTCAATTTCCAATCTCAAGGCCGAAGCAGCCTCATCCATTAAATCAACTGCTTTGTCAGGCAAAAATCTGTCAGCAATATATCGCGAACTCAATTCCGCTGCGGCTTTTAAAGAAGAATCTTTGATTTTAACCCCGTGATGCAATTCATATTTTTCTTTTATGCCTCGCAAAATAGAAATAGTGTCTTCAATGGATGGCTCAATAACCAAGATGGGCTGGAATCTTCGTTCTAGGGCCGGATCTTTTTCAATATATTTTTGGTATTCTTTTAATGTGGTGGCGCCAATTGCCCTTAATTCTCCTCTTGATAAAGCTGGTTTTAACAAGTTAGAAGCATCAATAGAACCTTCAGCCGCCCCTGCTCCCACAAGAGTGTGTAATTCATCAATAAACAAAATGTAGTGGTCCTGGGCCCGCTGCACTTCAGCCACAAAAGCTTTCAGCCGAGCTTCAAATTCTCCCCTATATTTAGTGCCTGCCACCAAAGCGCCCAAATCCAAAGCAATGATTTCTTTGCCTTTTAGGCTTTCGGGCACATCTAAAGAAACTATCTTTTTAGCCAAGCCCTCCACAACAGCTGTTTTGCCCACCCCTGCTTCGCCAATTAAAACAGGGTTATTTTTGGTTCGCCTGGATAAAACCTGCATTACCCGCCTAATTTCTGATTCACGGCCAATAACCGGATCTAACTTGCCTTCTATGGCTAAAGCAGTTAAATTGCGGGCGTATTTTTTAATAACTTCAAACTTGCTTTCGGGGTTGGGATCGCTTATTCTTTCCCCGCCCCTGATTTCTGCTAACTTCTTTAACACAGTTTCTTTATCCAAGGGCTTTTGCAATAACTGAGGTGAGGTAAAACGGCTGGCTCTTAAAATTTCACTAGCTTTGGTGTTGGTTGAAAGTAAAGCTAAAAACATATGTTCAATAGAGATAAATTCATCTCCCATGGCCATGGCTTCTTCTCTGGCTTTTTCTAAAACCAAAGCTAAATCCTGGGTTAAGTAAAACTGACCCATAACGCTTGGCCCGCCCGCCACTGGGGCTAATTGGTTTAAAGCCCGCTCCACATTGCGCTTTAAATCATCAATATCTGCTTGCAAACTTCGCAATAAGCTTAAAACAACACTTTCGTCTTGGGTTAATAAAGCAAGCAAAAGATGCAAGGCGTCAACCTGCTGTTGATTGCGCTCGCGGGCAAATGATTGGGCTTTCATCATTGCCTCTTGAGCTTTAAAGGTAAAATCTCCTCCTTGTACAAATGGCAAGCTATTAATTTTCAATTTTCAATTTTCAATTTTCAAATAATTTCCAATCTGAAAAAAGAAAAAATCAACTGAAAAAATTATTTTTCTAATCTACTAAAACTGCAACTAAAATTGTTTTCATGTTTGTAAATACAGTTCAACCGCTTCTTTCAAGTTTTTTTGAGCTTGTTCAATGGTTCTGCCCTGGCTAACCACTCCCAACTCTACACAGCGAGCTACGAACCACTTACCCTCTTGTTGAATAATAGTAGTGAATTTATAGGTCATATTTTTATTTTACTTTAACACAAAAGTGAATTTTTGGCTAATTGGGCTAATCGCCTTTCTTTTCGTCCAGAGTTGCTGTTAGGGTTATTTCCTTGCTGTTGCGCAAAACTTTAAAAACAATTTTATCGCCTGGCAAGTGCTGGTCCTGGATAATTTTTGATAAGGGATTTTTAGTAGATATTTTCATGCCATCAGCAAATAAAATAATATCTCCTTCTTTTATGCCAGCTTTAGCAGCGGCCGAGCCAGGAACCACAGCTGGCTCTGTGCTATCATCGCCTTGGCTTATTAAAGCACCATAATCCACAGATAGTTTTTGGGCTTGCTGAAGCTCTGGGGTAATTAAAGCATATCTTATGCCCAAAAAGGCATAAGAAATTTTGCCTTGCTCCATCGCCTGGCGAATGTCTCTTTTAGCTCGATTGGCTGGAATGGCAAAGCCAATACCAACAGCTCCTTCAGCCATGGCTGCATTAATCCCAATAACTTCTCCTTTTAAATTCAAAAGCGGCCCGCCAGAATTGCCTTTGTTAATAGCTGCATCTGTTTGGAAAATATTTTCCAATGTTTCAGATACTCCGCCCCCCGAAGCTGTAATGCTCCGCCCCAAGCCAGAAATAACTCCAACAGAAACTGAATTGCTAAATTCGCCCAAGGCGTTTCCAATAGCAATAGCTGTTTGGCCTACCACCACAGCATCGGAATTACCAAAAAATAAAACTGGGAAAGAAGGCGTTGTGCTTGTGCTTTGATTTTGATTTGGCTGTATTTTTATAACCGCCAAATCTTGCAAAGGATCAGTGGCTAAAACTTTAGCCTCAAAGCTTTCGCCGTTGGATAAAACCACTTTATAGAAGGCGTCTTTTTCGGAAACCACGTGCTTATTGGTTAAAACCATTCCGTCTGACGAAACAATAAATCCAGTTCCCTCTCCAACTGTTTGGAGCTCGGTTCCTTTTTGGCGCATTTGAGGAATTTGAATTTGAAATTGCCCGCCAAAAAAGTCGCTAAAAGGCTGGGTTTCAATATACTGTTCATAAACCGGCACTTCTTTGCTGATAATAATGCTCACCACAGCTGGTGTGGCATTTTTAACCACATTGATTGTGGCTTCTTCCTGGGTGGTTTGGGGATTGTAAGGAGAAACTGCAACAGGCAAGTTGACAATTGGGGCCTGATTTTTAAGAATTCCTGTTTGAATTAAGAAATCATCCCAATAGGGTTTAATGTTTTTTATTAAATAGGTTCCTACGCCTAACGACAAAGAGAAAACTACAATAATCAGTGCTATTGTAGTCCAGTGCTTTTTTGTCAAAAAGGGGCACTTAATTTTTTTTAATGATTTTAACATATCTTTATTATTACTATTACGAAAAAATCATAAAAAAAGTTTCAGTTCTATAAAACACTTAAGTTAAGTAGGGGATAAAAATAAACAAACCAATAATTAAAGCGCCGACAGCCGCAATTAAAACCGCGCTTGAAGAAAGGTCTTTAATGTCTTTAACCTTAGGATTGTGGTCAAATTGAGTCATATCAAACATACGCTCAATTTGTGAATTCAAAAGCTCTAATCCCAAAACAAAACTAACAGCTAAAATTAAAATTGCTCTTTCAATTGAATGCAAGGGAAAAGAAAACATTAGAATAAACAACACCAAGGCTAAAATCGCTTGTATTTTAAAGCTTTGCTCCTCAAAGAAGGCAATTTTTAAGCCATGGAAAGAATTTCTGAAACTAAAAAACAGCTTTTTAGGGTTTACGATATTTTTCCAACTAAACATAAGTATAAATTAAAAACATTAAGATCAAAACCTTTTATAGCTTTAACCATAGCACAAAAAACTAATTTTTTCCACTATTGATTATTAAAACCTCACAACACCAAGGGGGATTTTGGAGAAAAGGTCTATTACCCACACAATAAACAAAAGCAAAATGTTAACTGGCCAAGACAAGATAACTCCCAATGGGCTGTAAATTAAAGCGCCAATTAAAAAGATAATGCCCAAAATCATAACTGCTGACAAAAGAGGCACCACTAAAACATTAACAAACAAGCCAATTAAAGAAATGGAATTAAAAGTGTAAATTAAAAGAGGCATAGTGAAAACTTGAGCTGACAAGGTAGCAGCCACAATTTCTGAACGAACCTTTTTTTGAATTACCCGCCCAAGCTGAATAAGCCCGAAAGTGGCTAAAACCGAAAGTTGAAAGCTTAAATTATATCGCAGCAAGGTTGGATTAATGGCTAACATTATTGCCACAGCCAATACCAAAACCCTAAAACTGGCTCCTTGCCTGCCGAAAATTTGGCAGATAATCAAAATTGAGCCCATAATCCCAGCTCTCACCGCAGACACTTGAAAGCCGATTAAGGCAATAAAAAGCCAAATTAAAATTAAAGAAAGAAAAAGGGCCTGCTGGCGCCAAAGCCCAAGCCCCACACCCAAAATCACTAAAATTTGAGCTAACATAACAATGTTCATGCCCGAAACCGCCACTATATGGCTGGTGCCTGTGTTGGCTAATTTTTGCTTCCATTCTTTACTAAAGCTTACTCTATCCCCTAATAAAATGCCCAGCAATAAAGCTGATTGAGGGCTTGGCAAATTTTCTTTAATAGTTACGCGCAATTTTTCTTGTAGAAAAACAAGAGGGGCCCATCCCTCATCTTGCGGCTTAGGGCTGGGCTCAGGAGCTTCCAAAAATAAAGAGGAAATAATAAAAACACTGCCAATAAAACAAAGGCAGACAATAAAGAGAATTTTAGAAGGGGGCATTATTATCGGTTTTGGCTTATTTCAAAAAACGGGGCAATGCACTCTTTTATTTGAAACATTTCTTTTTCTTCTAGGGGCTTTCTTTCCTCAAATTCTGGATTTAAGGTTTTCTGGGGCCTGAATTGCTGCAAGAAATACTTTGGAGCAGGTTTTATCCAGTTAGCAATTTGAATAACATCTTCTTTAGTGTGAAGTCCTGGCACCACAGTTGTTCTAAACTCATATTCAATAGAACCATTTTTTAACAGCACAATGGATTTTTCTATTTTATCAAGCAAATAATAAGCTGTTGCCCCTTCAAAACCAATAGCTTTAGCGTATTTTTCTTTAGGGGCTTTAATGTCCATGGCCACATAATCAACTAATTTTAACTTAAATAATTTTTCTAACATTTCAGGATTTGAACCATTAGTATCTAATTTTACTTTATAACCAGCATTTTTAATTTTAGAGCAAAAAAGCGGCAGTTCTTCATGAATGGTTGGCTCGCCCCCGCAAATAACAACACCGTCCAAAAGCCCTTTTTTGGTTTTTAGGAAATCAAAAAAATAACTTTCTTTGATTTCCGGTTGATGGCTGATAAGAGCAGGCGAAACTAATTCAGGGGAATAACACCAAGGGCAGCGGAAATTGCAGCCGCTTAAAAAAACCGTGCAAGCTAAAGTATTGGGATAATCAATCAGTGTTAATTTTTGCAACCCCCCGATTTTCATATTTTATTTCTAAGGTTTGAGGCACAGCAAAAGTTTTTCGTTCTTTAAACTCTTGCTGCTTACCTTTGTGCCACTGCATTACAGGCCGAATATATCCCACGACCCTGGAATAAACTTCACAGGGCTGATCAACTGTGCACTTGGGACACTTCCAATGCTCGCCCGACAAATATCCATGAGCAGGGCAGATAGAAAATGTTGGAGTTAAAGTGATATAGGGCAAGTGAAAATTTTCAAACACTTTTTTTATCAATCCCTTCATGTTAGCAATATCAGAAATTTGCTCACCCAAAAACAAGTGGGCGACAGTGCCACCAGTATATTTGCATTGAAGCTCGTCTTGCAGTTCTAAGGCCTTAAAAATATCATCTGTGTAATTAACTGGCAACTGGGAACTATTAGTATAATAAGGCGCCTCGCTTGTGCCTGCTTGAATAATACCAGGATACTTTTCTTTATCTTTTAATGCTAACTTATAGCTTGTTCCCTCTGCTGGAGTGGCCTCTAAATTGTATAAATTATCTGTTTCTTTTTGATAGCCAATAATTCTCTCTCGCATAAAATCAAGAATTTCCAAGCTAAACGAAAGGCCATGCTTGCTGCCAATATCTTCGCCCATAAAATTAAGCAAGCTTTCATTAAGCCCAACTAAACCAATAGTGGCAAAATGGTTGCCAAAATATTTTCCTCTCATTTTTTCAATACCAGCTAAATAAACTCTAGAGTAAGGATAAAGGCCTTTTTTCATAAAATCTTCTAAGGCCTTTCTCTTCATTTCCAAAGAATCTTTTGCTATATCCATTATTTTAGCCAATTTTTCAAAAAACTCTTTTTTAGTTTTGGTTAGATAGCCAATCCTGGGTAAATTAATTGTAATTACGCCAATTGAACCAGTTAATGGGTTTGCGCCAAACAAAGAACCGCCCCGCCTGTAAAGCTCTTTATTGTTAAGACGAAGCCGGCAACACATCGAGCGAACATCTTCTGGCTTCATTTCTGATTGGATAAAATTAGCAAAATAGCTAATGCCGTATTTAGCTGTAGCCTGCCACATTAAATCTAATTTTGGGTCATCCCAAGGAAAATCTTTGGTTATATTGATAGTTGGAATAGGAAAGGTAAATGGCCGGCCGTTTTTATCGCCCTGCATCATTACTTCAAAGAAAGCGTTGTTAAACATGTTCATTTCCTCTTGAAATTCCGCGTATGTTTCATTTTGGGGCTTCCCGCCAATAATTACTGGCTGTTTGGCAAAAGAGAGTGACGGATGAATGTCCAGGGTAATATTAGAAAAAGGAGTTTGGAACCCAACGCGAGTGGGCACAGCGCAGTTAAATAAAAATTCCTGCATTGCCTGTTTTACTTGGCTGTAATCCAAATTGTCATACCTAATAAAAGGCGCTAATAAAGTATCCACGCTAGATATTGCTTGCGCCCCTGCTGACTCTCCTTGCAAGGTATAGAAAAAATTTACAATTTGCCCCAAAGCCACCCGAAAATGCTTGGCTGGGCTGGTTTCCACTTTGCCAGGAACCCCTCCAAAGCCTCTTAACAATAAATCGTATAAATCCCAGCCATTGCAATAAGTTGCTAAACAATCTAAATCATGAATGTGCATATCACCAGAGTTATAGGCCTCTCTGATATATTTTGGATAAATTTTATTAAGCCAGTACCTTTTCGTTAAAACAGAAACAGCATAATGGTTAAGCCCCTGCAAAGAATAGGCCATGTTGGCATTTTCTTTTACTTGCCAATCCATTTCACTGATATATTTATCAAAAATCTCTACTGCTTCATCAGAAATCACTTCAGCTTCCCTAATTTGTCTGCGTTGCTCACGATAAAGGATAAAGGCTTTAGCTGCCTCAACTTGCTCCTCTAAAATTAAAACTTCTTCAATAATATCTTGAATTTGCTCAACTTCGGGTATTTGCTCTTCTCGAAATCGCCTTTCTAAAAGCTGCACTACTTTATCAGAAACTATTTGACTTATTTCCCGATTTTCCTGGCCGCTTGCCTCCATTGCCTTGGCAATAGCTAAAGTAATTTTCTTTTGTTCAAATTCAGCTAAGGTTCCGTCTCGTTTGCGAATTTTTTGAATTGATTGGGTGGCTTGGGCCATAATTATTAAAATTACTTTGAAGCGCTCTATTAGAGACCAAAACCCTGTTAGAAGTTTCTTAATTTCCCTTAAAATAGCTTTTAAAAAAACCTCTAACAGGGCTTTTAATTACCTTATTATAATCAACTAAAATTCTTAAACAACCTGTGGATAACTAATAGAAAATCTTACTGTGAAGTACTACTTACACTTTAGAAGTGGCAATTAGGGTGATTTTCAGCTCCCCTTTTTCTAAATGAGTATCCTCTGACACGCCAAAAATAATTTTTGCTGAAGCTAAAGCATTTTTCTTGATAAACGTTGCAGCTATATTAACTTCTGTAATAGACAGGTCATCATTGCCTGCAATATTTAACAATATGCCTTGCGCGTCTCTTAAAGAAAAATCTAATAAAGGCGACTGCAAAGCCGAGCTAGCTGCTGACAAAGCCCTTTTCTCGCCCTTAGCCCGGCCAATCCCTAAAAAAGCCCTGCCTGAATTTAAAAGAATATTGCGTAAGTCCGCAAAATCAACATTAATAATTCCCGGCAAAGAAACTAAATCAGAAATTCCCTTAACTGCTTCTCTTAAAATGCTATCGCAAACCCAAAAAGCATTATCTATGGTTGTGTTTGGCCCCACTAGCTTAAGCAAGCGGTCATTTTGAATTACCAAAAAACTATCCACCTTGCTTTCCAGCCTTTTTAACCCCCAATTAGCGATATTCTTCCGCTGAGCGCCCTCAAACCCAAAGGGAAGGGTTACAATTGCCACTGTTAAAGCCCCAACAGACTTTGCAATTTCACCTAAAACCGAAATGCCAGCCGAGCCCGAACCACCTCCCAGGCCGCAAGTTAAAAACACCAGTTCGGCTCCTTCCAAAGCTTGCTTTAATTCAGCATAACTTTCTTTTGCCGCTTTTTCACCCAAATGAATATCCATGCCAGCCCCAAAACCGCCAGTAGTTTTTTTGCCAATTAAAATTTTCTTCTGCACTGGGCAAACCTTTAAAACTTGAGCGTCAGTATTAACAGCAATCAATTCAACTCCTGAAACTTTTTCTCTGTTCATTCGGGAAACTGCATTAACCCCAGAACCTCCAATGCCCACAACTTTAATTTTCGGAATATTATTTATTGGCATATTTCAATAAATCACCAAGATACAAAAAACCATAATCAAACAATAATCAATTTTCAAACGGTCAATAACTAAATATGGTTTTAACTATTTTGTGATTGGTGATTGCCCCTTAGGGCAAAAATGCTTTAAAAACTCTTTTAATTTTTTTTCCAAAATTTCCCTGATGATTTTTTTCCCCTGTTCCATTTTCTAAATTGCTAAAACTAAGCGCCAAAAGGCCAGCAGCCGTGGTAAATTTTGGATCCTCAATGCCTTTTACCGCCCGTATTTCACCTAAGCGGCAAGGCAGCTTGCATTTTTGTTTGGCAAAATCAACAATTCCTGGCAACAAAGACCCTCCGCCCGTTAAAACCAAACCACAGGGCAACTGGTTTTGGCCAATCATTTTTTTTAGCATCTTTTGGGCCTCAAAAAATATTTCGTTAACCCTTGACTCAATAACGTTTTTTAAAAATGTTTTAGAACACTCAATGTCTTTTTCTGTTATTTTAATTGTATCCACAGATGATTTTTTGGCCCCTAATTTTAAAGTGCCGAATTCCTGTTTGATGCTTTCGGCCA
This sequence comes from Minisyncoccota bacterium, assembly GCA_028715435.1. Taxonomy (GTDB): domain Bacteria; phylum Patescibacteriota; class Minisyncoccia; order Minisyncoccales; family CG1-02-41-26; genus STD1-80. The sequence continues at coordinate 6,490 of JAQURU010000006.1, read as the reverse complement.
CTTGAATTTCGGTTCTCAGGCCAATTGCTAAATCATTTGTAATGTGGGATGACCCCAAAGGCAACACGGCAAAATCAATTAGTTCGCCTTTGTCAAAAACAGCTAAAGAAGTAACGGAAAACCCAATATCCAGCACAAGCACCCCTAATTCTTTTTGTTCTTGGCTTAAAACCGCACTCGAAACAGCTAAAGGCGTAATAAAAATGTCCGAATAGTTCAATCCGGACAAATTAATGGCTTTTTCTAAGTTAGTCAAAACCGGAGAAAAAACACAGGCCAACAAAACTTCTGCTTCTAAACGAATCCCTTTTAAATTTAGAGGGTCTTTAATGCCTGTTTCCCCGTCAACAATGAAACCCTTAGGGAAAACCTCTAAAACCTCTTTGTTGGACTGTAAATTAATTACTTCTGCCTCTTTTAAAACCCGATTAATATCTTCTTTGGTAATAGTTCTATCTGCTCTAGCCACAGAAACCAATCCTTGAGAATGAACTGAAAATAAATGCGTCCCTCCAATGTTAAATACTGCTTCTCTTATCTTGATTCCTGCAGATTTTGAAAGATCGTCTTTTACCTGTAAAATGCTTTGGCGAACTTGTTCGGGAGAAACCACTTCACCATTTCTAATGCCCAAGCAAGAGCCTTGCGCTAATGCCAAAACCTCAATGCCGTTTTGGTTTTTCTCTCCCACTAAACCCTTAACCCCTCCTGATCCAATATCAATTGCTGTTAAAATGTTTGAACGCATAAGTAATTTCAATTGCTAATTTTGGCATACTCTTGTTCTTTTCTGCTCATTTTGGCAGCTGTATCGCTTGATTTTTCGTGGTCATAACCAAGCAAATGCAAAATCGCATGCACAACTGCCCAATCCAAAGTTTTCTGAATGCTTAATCCGCTTTTTCGGGCATTATTGGCCACTTCTTTAAGGCAAATAAAAACTTCACCAACTCTTTTTTTGCTTCCTTGAATTTCTAAACCAGTAAAACTTAAAACATCTGTTGACGAATTTTTTCTTCGAAATCTTCTATTGAGTTCCTTTATTTTAGCACATCCAACTAAACAAATGGAAATATCCCAATTATCGGCCCTTTCTTTAAGCAAAATCTCTTCCACTTTTTTAATAATTAAATTCTGCTTAACTTTTTGGCGAGTCAAGTTTTTTATTTCCACCATTTAGATATTTTAGCAAACCTCGTATTTTTTACAAATCCCATTACGCAAAAAAGGCTGGGGATAAATAAAACAAAAACAGCTTATTGGAAAAAACTGTTTTTGTTTTACTTAAAAATATCTCTATTATTTCCTGCCCCTGTATTTAGAATTAGCTATCGGGCTTCCCATTTTTTTAGCCTTGGCAAACTCTTTCTTTTTGGCAATCCGCCTTAAAGCCGAGCGCTTTAACAATGGCTTTGATTTAGGCTTTTTGTGAAACTGCCTTTTTCGCACTTCCAGCATAGTTCCACTTTTCCGAAGTTTTTGAGTAAAGCGCCTTACTAAATTTTGAGCTGATTCTTTTCCTTGTTTTGATACTGCAATTGGCATAATAAATGCATATGCAAATGATCTATTATTTGGCCACCGTCTCGACCAATATTAAATAATAGCTTACATCCGCTTAGGTTATCTTTTTTTATAATATCTTTGGCTGCTAAAATCAAGCCCCCAACAGCATTTTCTGAATTTTCCGAATTGATTGACTCAATATGTTCTTTAGGAATTATCAAAATATGGATAGGGGCTTTAGGTTGAATATCGTGAAAAGCCAAAACATTTTCATTGTCATAAACAACATCTGCTGGTAGCTCTTTATTGATGATTTTACAGAATAAACAGCTTGCATTATTCATAAATCTTGAATCATGAATCTTATATCTTTCCCTTGAGCTCTCTCACCACTTTATCCATATCCACAATTTTTTGTCGACCGTTTTTCATTTCTCTTATTATCACCTGCTTGTCCAGAGCTTCTTTCTGCCCAATAATAATGCTGTATTTTACTTTCATTTTATCGGCTTGTTTTAATTGGGCTGAAAGGGATTCTTTATGCAAGCCTTCTGCCACTTTTATATTCGCCTGCCTTAATTGCTCAAAAAGCTTTAAAGCTTTTCTTTTTGCTAACTCGCCCACTTGAGTTAAATAAACCTCACAGGTTGGCTCTTTTGGGGGCTGTTCTTTTGTTCTGGCTTTTATTAAATTTATCACTCGTTCAATTCCCATGGCTCCTCCACAGGCCGGCGTGTCTTTACCGCCTAATAGTTTAACTAAGCCATCGTATCTACCTCCGCCAGCCAATGACCCTTGAGCCTTGCCATCCTCTGTGTCTTCTGAGATTTCAAAAACAGTCCTAGTGTAATAGTCCAAGCCCCTTACCAAATAAGGATTCACGTTGTATGGAATTTCAAGCTCTTCTAAAAATTCCAAAAGCCCTTTAAAATGATCGCTGCAATCCTTGCATAAATGATCTAATATTTGAGGTGCATTTTTCTTTATTGCTTCGCATTTTTCTTCCTTGCAATCTAAAACTCTCAAGGGGTTTTTCTTTTGCCTAACCCGGCATTGAACACACAAAGAAGATGTTTTGGACCGCAAATAACTTGAAAGAGCTTTTTTAAATCCTCCTCGGCACTGGCTATCTCCAATACAATTTATTTGCACTGCTAATTTTTTAAAACCCAATGATTTTAATAAGCTATAAAAAACCAAGATCGTAATAGCATCAATTATTGGATGCTCTGCGCCTAAACTTTCAAAGCCCAGCTGATTAAACTGCCTGTACCGCCCTGCCTGGGGCCGTTCGTGCCTAAAACAAGGACCTAAATACCAGAATCTAACTGGCTTGGGTAAATTTTGCATTCCATGCTGATTATATGCTCTCACCACTCCAGGCGTTATTTCTGGCCTTAATGTTAAAATGTCTCCTCCTTTTGTTTTGAAGGTATACATTTCTTTTTCCACAATATCAGTAAAAGCGCCTGTGCCTTTTTCAAATATTTCCGAAAATTCTAAAATAGGAGTTGCGATTTTTTCAAACCCATAAAAATCAGCCACTCTCTTTGCCATTTGCTCAATTCTTGCCATTTGATCCAGCTCACCTTGAAACAAATCGTGCATGCCTGTGGGCGCTTGATAGTTATTTTTTGCCATATTATTTTCAAAAATTATTGTGAATATTGCGGATCAGGAAAAAAGCTAACATCCAAGGGTGGCCAAGCCCTAAAAATAACTCTGCCGATAATATCAACACGGTTTAAAACACCCCATTGCCTTGAGTCAAAAGAATGGGTACGGTTATCACCCATCACAAAATATTCGTTTTGCCCTAAAGTTAAACTATTATTTTCTAACTGCATTTCAGAAAACGGCGTTGTTATATACAGTTCATTTAAAAAAGTTTTATCTCCGAAAGGTGAGGTAATAATAACCCTCCCTTTGTCAATATCCACTTTTTCCCCAGGTAAGCCGATTATTCTTTTAATAAACCTCTGGGACTTGTCAAGCGGATATTTAAAAACAATAATTTCACCCCTTTGAGGTTCAGAAAATCTGTAGCTTATTTCATCTATAATTAAATAATCCCCGCCATGAAAAGCTGGCTCCATTGAAGCACCCTTCACAATAAATGGCTGAAAAACGAAAAGCCGAATGGGGGCCACAATTGCCAAAGCAATTATAACCACCTGCAGCACCTCCCAAATAAACTTAAATCCGCTTTTTATACCCATAAATTTAAAAATATTAAAAAATTTACTATATTTTAGCAAACTATTCAATTACAAGCAAGTTGATGCTATAATCACTAAATATTAATGTATGTTTTTAATTGTTGGACTTGGCAATCCAGGCCTTAAATTTAAAAAAACCCGCCATAATATTGGCTTTAGGGTTTTAGATGCTTTGCAAAAGGAAAACAACTTTCCTAAATTTAAGTTAAATAAAAAAGCAAAGGTAGAAGTTACAAAGGGAGAAATTAACAACAAAGTAATTTTTTTAGCCAAACCCCAAACCTATATGAACAATTCAGGGCAAGCAGTAAAATTTCTCTTAAAAGAAAGCGGCTTTACTGAAAACTCGCTAATTATTGTTCACGATGATTTTGATTTGCCGTGTGGTGAAATAAAAATAGTAGAAAATTCAGGAAGTGGGGGCCATCACGGCATTGAATCAATTATTCAATCCCTTGGCACCAAAAACTTCAAACGCTTAAAAATTGGCGTTCGCCCAACAATTGAAACTTCCGGGGGAGCGTCCCCCGTTAATCTAAAAGCAGAGGATTTTGTTCTAAAAAAATTCAGCAAGAATGAAGAATCTCATCTTGCTGAAGTTATAAAAAACGCCACTACTCAACACGCCCTTTTTCTTTAAATTTCTTGATGTAAGCAATAGCTTCATCTAAGATTTTCTCTGCCTCTTTGTAAAGCAGAGATCCTTTTACTCCATACAGCATATCAGCCGCCGCTCCAGATGCTTGCAATTGAGCATCTAATAAAGAAGAAAATTTTGTTTTTAAATGTTCTTCTTGTTTTTTTAGGTGTGAAGCAATTTTATCGTCGCCCCAAGCAACATCATCATTGACCGCATACGCTCCCATTTAAATTACCTCCTACTTTCTAGATTACTCCTTTTCTAACAATTTTGCAATGTCTTTTACGAAAAATCTAAGGGAAATTTTAATAGTATCTATCACGCCTTACTTTTTAGAAAAAGAGGTTTTTTGGTTTACAGAAAATTTAAGCCATATTAAAAAATCTCAAAAAACCCAGGCCTTTTGGCAAGATAACACTTTGTTTTTAGAAACAAATCAAAAAATAAATATATCTGAAATTTTGCGAAAAATTGACGAAATGGGCTATGAAAAAGTTTTCAAAGTAGCCGAGCCAGGCGAATTCTCCCAAATTGGAGGTATTTTAGAAATTTTCCCTATAAACTCTCAATCGGCTTGGCGTTTGGATTTTTTGGGCAACACTATTGAAGCAATAGAAAAACTGCCCATTGAAGTTGTTAACGAAGAAAGTGCTAAAAATCTTTTAAAAAAGAAATTAAAATCCCAGAAAATATTTTCTGATTTAAGAGGCCTTAAACCCGGCGATTATTTGGTGCATTTAGATCATGGAATAGGGCGATTCATTGGAATCGCCAATTTCAAATTTCAAATTTTAAATTTTAAATCAAATCTTAATGACAAAATTTCAAAACAGAAAAAACAATACTACGCGCTCGAATATGCAGTTGGAGATAAGCTTTATGTGCCAATTGGCCTGGAAAGAAAACTGACCAGATATGTTGGTTTTATAGAGCCAAAGCTGTCACGGCTTGGAGGCATTTTTTGGCAAAAAACTAAATATAAAATAAAAGAAGAAGCAGAAAGGTTTGCTAAAGAATTATTGGCAATGTTTGCTGAAAAAGAGCTGGCCGCTCGGCCAGCTTACTCCCAAAAAGAACTTTATGAAAAAATAGAGGCAACCTTCCCATACAATTTAACGCCCGACCAATTTCAATGCTTAAAAGAAATTGAAAAAGATTTTAACAAAACCAAGCCCCTTGACCGTATAATTTGCGGAGATGTTGGTTTTGGCAAAACCGAAGTGGCTTTAAGGGCTGCTGTTTTGGCCGCTGAAAATAGCAAGCAAACTGTTGTAATGTGCCCCACTACTATTTTAGCTTCCCAGCATTATCAAACATTTCAAAAAAGATTGGCTGGCCTGCCCATTAAAATTGCTTTGCTTTCCAGGTTGCAAGATCCAAAAGTTAGGCCAAAAATTTTACAAAGCTTAAAAGAGGGAAAAATAGATATTTTAATTGCCACGCATAGCGTTTTAGCCAAAAGCATTGAATTCAAAAATTTAGGGCTTTTAACCATCGATGATGAGCAAAGGTTTGGGGTTAAGCAAAAAGAAAAACTAAGAGCTAAAAATCCTTCAATTGATATCCTTTATCTTTCCGCCACGCCTATTCCCAGAACCCTTTATCTGGCTTTGTCATCTTTAAAAGAAATTAGCTTTATTCAAACCCCGCCCCAAGGCCGAAAAGCAATTAAAACATTTATTTTGCCCTTTAAAAAAGAGATTGTTAAAAAAGCTATTGAAAACGAGCTAAAAAGAAACGGCCAAGTTTACTTTTTACACAACCGCGTGGAAACAATCAACGGTTTTAAATTATCTATTGAAAATTTAAAAACGCAAGCCAAAATTGGCATATTGCATGCCAAACTGCCTGACAAAGAAATTATAAAAGTATTGAGCGATTTTCAAAATAATAAAATAAATTTACTTTTAGCCACAACTATTATTGAAAACGGCCTGGATATTTCTAATGCCAATACTTTAATTGTGGACAATGCCACTCGTCTTGGTTTAGCCCAAGCATACCAGCTGCGAGGCAGAATTGGCCGCGGTAACGCGCAAGCCAATGCTTTTTTCTTGTACCCTAAGGGCCAGTTAAAAGGTCTGGCCAAGCAGCGGCTTTTAGCTTTGCAACAAGCCGAAGAGTT
>JAQURU010000049.1 GCA_028715435.1 Minisyncoccota bacterium | reverse complement strand
AGACTCGTCTCTCCATTTTCTTAATTGCTCCAGCCAATAGAATTGATATTTATATGTTTTGGAAGAAAATTTTCCCTTGTAGCTTAAATGAGCAGCAATACCGAATTCTGCCTCTTTATTCATTTGGGCTGTTTTTATTTGTATTTCAATGAATTTATTTTCAGGGCCTGAAATTGTAGTATGAATAGCTTGATAACCATTGATTTTTGGCTTAGCAATATAATCCTTGGTGCGGTTGGGGAGAGGTTTATAGTTTTTGTGCAAAATGCTTAAAACCTGGTAACATTCTTCAACTGTTTGAACAATTATGCGCATCGCGACCAAATCATATATTTTTTCAATATCCATGTCGTGCCGTAAAAGTTTTTGGTAAAGCGAGAAATAGCGTTTTGCCCTGGAGGAAACTTCAATGGGTTTTATTCCTTTGGACTCAACAAATTTTTTTATTTGAGGCTGGAATTTTTCTGTGTAAATTCTTGTTTGCTCATACCTGTCTTTTACATGATCTATTAGCCATTTATATTCTTTTGGAAAAATAATTGGAAAAGATAGGTCTTCAAATTGGCCTTTTAGCTCTGCAATACCAAGACCGTAGCAAAGTGGAGCCATTATTTCCAAGGAAATAATAGCTTGTTTTTTTTGCTGAGCTTGGCTGTAATGGCTAACTAAGTGTTTGAGCTCGTCTAATTTATCAGCTATTAAAACTAGAATTGGCCTTAAGTCTTTAGCTAAAGCAAAAAATGATTTTCTTAAATTTTCAGCTTGCTGATCCAAAAGAGTTTTTTGCCACTCTTTAATCGGCTTTGTTTTTAAGTCCTTTATATGGCCGTAGGATTGTTTTAATCTTTTTGCCCTGGAAACAATCTCCCATACTTCTTTTTGCTGACCTTGAGAAAGATTATTCAAATGAAAACCCTCTTCTTGTAGTTGGAAAATCATTCCTCCGATAATCGTTTCTCGTGAACAGTTCATTTCAGCTAAAAGAGCTCCCACTCTTAAGCAGTGGGAGATTAAAAAAGATTTTTCTATATTGTCGCCAGCTTTTTCTTCAAGCGGCCTGAAGGCCGCTTGATTAAGAAGATGTAATATCTCTTCAAATAGTTCAGGAGATTTTATTTTTCTTCTTAATGCTTTTAATTCTGTCCTCATTTAAGCATGCTCTATTAGAGCAAATTATTTTTTTTGCTTTATTCTCAACCATTATAGAATGGCATTTGGGGCAAAATTCATTTACGGGTTTATCCCATAAAGCGAAATCACATTTTGGCCAAAGAGAACAGCCATAAAATATTTTTTTTGTTCTGGTTGTTTTTTCAGTTAGTTCGCCTTGGGCGCATTTGGGGCATTTAATACCCAAAGAAGGTTTTGCAATTGGTTCGGTATGTTTACAGTTCGGAAATTTAGAGCAAGCATAAAATTTGCCGTATCGGCCTAAACGAATAATCATTTTTCCTTTGCATTCTGGGCAAATCTTATCAGTTTCTTCGGTTAGATCCATTTTAGCAACTGACTGCTCTTTGTCTTTTAGGATTTGTTCAAATGGCATATAGAAATCTTTTAAGGTTTGCTGCCAAGTATCTTTGCCTTGGGCAATCTCATCAAACTCTTTCTCCATTTTAGCAGTAAATTGAATATCTACAATTTGAGGGAAGTGCTTTAGAAGCATGTCATTAACCATAATCCCCGTATTGGTGGGCTTTAAGCGTTTATTTTCATCTTTTTCCACATAGTTTCTTTGTTGGATTGTGTCTAAAATTGGGGCATAAGTGGAGGGCCGGCCAATGCTTTCTTTTTCTAGAACCTTGATTAAGGTGGCTTCAGAATATCGAGCAGGCGGTTGAGTAAAATGCTGGCTTGGCACTATTTCTTTCAATTGAATCTTTTCACCTTTGTTTAATTTAGGCAAGTCCATTTCTTCAAATTTTGTTGGATACACTTTTAAATATCCGTCAAATTTTAATGTTTGGCCATTAGCCCTAAAAGTATAACATTCAGCTTTTATGTCAATTGAGCAAGAATCAAACACTGCAGAGGCCATTTGGCTGGCAATAAATCTTTGCCAGATTAAGTTATACAGCTTAAGTTCTTCGGGCGTTAACTTAGCAGGCTTTTTTAGATTATCTGGCATTTGATTAGGATGAGTTGGCCGGATTGCCTCATGAGCTTCTTGGGCTGATTTTGATCTTGTTTTAAATTTTTTTATTACTCCTGGCCAATAATTTTTGCCGAAGTTGTTAATGATTAATTCTTTAGCTGCCATTTGGCTTTGGGTAGATAGGTTGAAAGAGTCAGTTCGGTGGTAAGTTATAAACCCCTTTTCGTAAAGCCTTTGGGCAATTGCCATTGTTCTTTTAGCGCTATAATTTAATTTAATTACGGCTGCTTGTTGAAGCGTGCTGGTAATAAAAGGACCTTGAGGATTTCTTTGCGTTTCTTTTTTTTCAACATTTTCCACAATGTATTCTGCTTCTTCTAATTCCTGTAAAACTTTGTCAGCTTCTTTTTTATTTTTTATTTCTAATTTTTCTATTGTTTTTTCATTTTTAGCAAACAGATTCGCGGAAAATTCTTTGTTTTTAAATAGTTTTGCCTCAATACTCCAGTATTCGGCTGGAATAAAGTTTTTTATTTCATTTTCTCTTTCGCAAATTAAGCGAGTTGCCACAGATTGTACTCTGCCTGCTGACAGCCCCCTCATTATTTTTTTCCACAGAAAAGGGGATAGCTTATAGCCAACCAAGCGGTCTAGAATTCTTCTGGCCTGCTGGGCATTAACTAAATTTGTGTCAATTTTCCTAGGACTTTTCAAGGCCTTTTCAATGGCTGTTTTGGTAATTTCGTGAAAAACAATTCTTTTTGGCTCTTTTAAATTTAAAACCTCGCTTAAATGCCAGGCAATGGCTTCTCCTTCTCGGTCTTCATCGGTTGCTAATATAATTTCTTTAGCTTTTTTTGTTTCGTCTTTTAAAATTTTTACTTTTGGTTTAGCTTTAGCTGGAATAATATATTTTGGTTCAAAGTTTTTCGCAGTATCAACTCCAATAGTAGAAGAGGGTAAATCTCTTACATGGCCAAAAGAGGAAAGCACTGAATAGCCCTTGCCCAAGAACTGGCTAATCGTTTTTGCTTTTGTGGGGCTCTCAACTATAATGAGGTCCATATTTATTGGTAATTAGAAATTAAGTTAATTAGCAATTTAGCGCGATAGCGCGTAAGTATTATTTCCTAAATTACGAACTTTATTGTCTACTTCCATAATAGTTATTGTACTGGCAATTTCGCTAGCTGGCAATTTTGTTAATTCAATTATTTTATCAATATGCAAAGCACCGCTAGATAAAACAGTTTCAACTGCTTGTTCTTGAGGAGTGGCAAACAGCCGTTGTTTGGCCTCATCTTTTTTCATTCCAAGGACCTCTAAGATATCGCTGGCTGACTCGGTAAGCTTAGCGCCTTGCTTTATCAATAAATGACAACCTTTAGAACTTTGGCTGTAAATACTTCCCGGTACAGCAAAAATCGGTTTTTTATACTGCTTGGCAAAGTTAGCGGTTATTAAGGCCCCTGATTTTATTTTTGCTTCAATTACTAATAAGCCAAGCGATAATGCGGCAATTATACGATTTCTTTGGGGAAAAGTATAGAGAGCGCCTTTTGCGTCTGGAGGATATTCAGAAATTAAACATCCCCCTTGCTCTAAAATTAGCTTAGCTAACTTTAAGTTTTCTTGCGGGTAAATGACTTCTTCGTTAAGCCCTGTTCCTAAAACCGCCATTGTTGGACAAAATGGTAAAGGGCTGGTCTTTACCGTTTCTAAAGTGGCTTGATGAGCGATTGTGTCAATGCCCAAGGCCATGCCAGAAACAATCGTTAACCCGGCCACAGACAACTCTTTAGTTAAGGCAAAAGCAGTTTCTCGGCCATAATTGCTGGCTAGCCGTGCACCAACAACAGCAAAAAGTTTATTACTTGGTTTTGGCAAAGCTAAGCTTAGCTTTGGCAGAGCTAAGCTCAGCTTTGGCAAATTGCCTCTAAAAAAAAGCTCTTTGGGAGCGTCAGTAATATTTTTTAAGTTATCAGGAAAAAGCGGATTGCTGGGAATTATTTTTTGAATTGGCCAATCTTGTAAAAATCTGTCCATTAGCCATTCTAACAATTAAATTGGCCGCTTGACAAGTAATTAAAAAATAGTAAACTTAAGCTAATCTCAAGATAATCTTATGGAAAACATAATTTCAGTTAAAAAATTACGGGAAAATTTGTCCGTTTACGCTGACCAAATAAAAAAAGGCCAGTCATTTATTGTTTTTAAAAAATCCGAGCCATTATTTAAACTTTCGCCTGTTGAGGGAGATGTATGGGAAGAGGCCATTGATTTTACTAAAATAAAAAAAGGCGGTGTGGATGTAAAGGACCTATTGTCTCGCTTGTAATATGGATAAAATCGCTAAAGCACTGCTTAAATTAAGCCAAGCAGAACGCAGAAAGCTAAAAGAAATTTTAGCCAAAATCGAAAAAAGTGATTTTAGCGGCTTGGATTTAAAAAAGTTGCAAGCCAGAGATGATATCTACCGCGTTAGAAAAGGCGATATGAGAATTATTTTCCACAAAACCAGTAAAGCAGTAAAAATATTAGCATTGGAAAGGCGAACTACTACAACTTATCGCAAAAAATGAATTTACAGGGGACGATGTTCTGATTTTAGTTTCTCAACAGCTTCGGATAGCATTTGGCAGTATAAATTCAAGCCGATTTTATTGACAGAGCCGGATTGCTCGCGGCCCAAAATATTACCAGCCCCCCTTATTTCCAAATCTGCTTGCGCAATTTTATAACCGCTGCCTAACTCTTCGGCTTGTTGCAAAGCTAAAAGCCGCTGCTTGGCCAGACCTTTTAACTGGCCTTTAGGGTACAAGAAAAAAGCATTGGCTTGCGCGTTACCGCGGCCAATTCTGCCCCGCAGTTGATAGGCCTGAGCTAAGCCAAGCCGTGTGGCGTTATCTACAATTAAAGTGTTGGCATTAGAAATATCCAGGCCGTTTTCAATAATAGTTGTGGCCAAAAGCAGATTTATTTTATTATTTTGAAAATCGCTCAATACTTTTATAATTTCTTTGTCAAGCAGTTTGGCATGCAATATGCCAATTTTGGCTCGCGTTTTTAAATTTTCAATAGATAATTTAAAACCGTTGATTGTTTCCACGCGGTTGTGTAAAAAGTAAACTTGGCCGTTTCTTTTTAGCTCGTTTTCAATAGCTTTTTTAACAATCTCTTTTTTAAA
>JAQURU010000048.1 GCA_028715435.1 Minisyncoccota bacterium | reverse complement strand
CTTCCGATCTACAAGATAATAATTGAAGAAAATATTGTGGGCAGGGAAGTGGAGTGTTCGGTTTTAGGCAATGAAAACCCAATTGCCTCTTTGCCTGGAGAAGTTATCCCAACCCATGAATTTTATGACTATGAAGCTAAGTATTTAGATGAAGACGGTGCTTTATTAAAGATACCAGCTGATTTGCCAAAAGAAACAACAAAAAAAGTGCGCGAGTTGGCAATTAGAACGTTTCAAGTTCTGGGCTGTGAAGGTATGGGCAGAGTTGACTTTTTTGTTAAAAACAATGGAGAGGTGATCATCAATGAAATCAATACAATTCCCGGTTTTACCAAAATAAGCATGTATCCAAAGCTATGGGAGGTTAGTGGAATATCTTATACTGAATTGCTCGATAAGCTTATTAGTTTGGCAATTGACAGGTTTAATAAAGAGCAAAAGTTAAAAACGTCTTATTAAGATGAAAAGCTATAAGTCTTCTCATTTGCAAAAGAAAATTGCGGTTCGGAAAAAAGCTATTAAAAGGCAACGGTTTGTGCACAGCCGAATTTTTTTTGATATAGTTTTAGCAATGACTTTTGTTTTGCTTTTGGTTTATTTTTTGTTTTTTTCTCAAATTTTTAAAATAACTAATATTTATATTGATTCAATTGCAGAGGTGCCAGAAGAAAATCTAAATCAAATTGTTGCAGCCCAAAAAGAAAGAACGTTTTTGCTATTTATAAAAAGGGACTCTTTTTTTCTACTAGACAGCAACACGATAGCAAAAAGAATTTTACTTGATTTTCCTAAGGCCAGTAAGGTGCAAGTTAAAAAAGGTTTGTTTAGTTCGCTTTATATTACAGTTCAAGGGCGCATTGCCCAAACCGTTTGGTTTTTTGGCACTTCAACATTAACCGTTCCTTTTTTAGCTGACCAGCAAGGCATAATTTTTTCTCGAATTAATCAGGCGGATATAACCCCTGATTTAATAGTGGTTTATTCTGAAATGCCCCAGAAAGATGTTTTTGGTCAAGTTGCTTCTCAAGAGATGCTTGATAGAATTAGAGAAACAAAAAAAATGTTAGAAGAAAGATTTGGCTTTTCCAAACTATTTTTTACAGAAAAGAATAATGGATTTTTGTATTTAAAAACCGATGAGGGCTGGGAGGTTTATTTTGATCCTCATAACGACCTATCCACTGATTTAAATAAGCTGCGTCTTTTGTTGGAGCAGGAAATAACCTTAGAAAAGAGAAAAACCTTAGAATACATCGACCTAAGGTTTACCAAAGCGTATTATAAATAATCTATTAAAACCATTTTTTGACCTTAAAACTAATAATCATTCCAAAAGCTCCTAAAAGCATTATGCCAATAACTATCCAAAAGTCATAGGGCAAACCCACTAGAGGCAGAATTTTGGTGTTCATTCCGAATAAAGCAGCCAGCAGGGTTAAAGGGAACACAATAACAGAAAAAAGGGTTAAGATTTTCATTATCTCGTTAGTTTTTGTGTCAATGAGCGATTGATTAGTTGCTTCCAGAGAGGATAAGGTTTTTTCATTTGTTTCTATTAAGTTTTTGACTTGATTGTAAACATTGTTAAGATTATGAAAATAGGGGAGAAGTTTTTTTGGAAAAAAATTTTTGCCTTCTTGGATTAAATTTTGCAGAACAATTTTTTGGGGATCTAAAATCCTTTCAAAGCCGATTATATCTCTTTTAACATCAGCTATTTTATTAATAGCTTTTTTGTTCTCTTTTTTAAAGATTATTTTTTCGATTTCATCAATATTTTGTTTTATGTGGCTTATTTTAGGAAAACAGGCTTGCAAGATCTCATTAAGAATGCGGTATAAGAGTTCCCCTGGGCCATCGTCACAAAACTGTTCCATTTTTTCCGGGTATAGGTTACATTCATGGAATAAGGCGCTTAAAGGCACAATATCGCGATAATGATTGGTAATTAAAAAGTTTTTGCCAACTATAATATCCAACTCAAAAGGAATAGTGCTGGATGTTTCTTTATCAAAAAAAGGATAAAATATTACTAAAAACAAATAATCCTCATAGTTTTCTATTTTAGGAAAATCGATTTGAGGCATTATTTCCTTTAAAACTAAGGGATGAAGGTCAAAATTTTGCCCTAAATGCTCTAAGTCGCTTTGAGTGGGACCCTTTATATCAATCCAGGTTATTTTATTTGCCTTTATAATTTGCATACTTTATTATACCAAATTATATCACTGAAAGGGCTTGAAAAGAGTTGTGGATATCTTCAAGAAAGATTTGGGCGATTGAGGTAATTAGCACCCTTGACATTGAAAGCTAATTTTGTATAATAAAAAAGTGTTAGAAATTTTATGGAAAAACCCTATCAAAACAAGGACTGGCTTTATAAAATGTTTTTTGTGGAAAGCTTTTCTGTATCAGAAATTGCCCAAGATTGTGAAGTCAGCATTACCACAATATCTCGCTGGGCAGAGAAGTTTGATATAAGAGAAATCAGGCAATACAGCGGCGATAGAAAAGGCCCTAATAATCCTTACTGGAAAGGAGGAAAATATAAAGACAGCCAAACTGGCTACATCTATATTTATTTACCAGAACATTCAAGCGCTAATAAAAAAGGATATTTACCCGAACACAGAGCTGTTATGGAGGATTTTTTAGGCCGAGAATTAAAAACAAATGAGGTGGTGCGCCATAAAAACAAAATTAAAGATGACAATCGCTTGGAAAACTTAGAATTAATTGTATTGGGTTCAGTGAAAGGCGGGGCAGCTGTAAGATGCCCGTACTGCAAGAAAAGATTTAAAATTAATTAAATTCATGGAAACACAAAATAATAAAGAGAATACACCAACAGAGTTAGAAGAGTGCCAAAAAATTCGTGATGAATATTTGGCTGGCTGGCAAAGGTGCAGAGCCGATTTTTTGAATTACAAAAAAGAAGAATCCCAACGAGCAGCAGAGTTAATAAACTTTGCAAAAACAAACTGGGCTTTGGAGATTTTGTTAGTAATTGATAATTTTGAGCGGGCTATGCAGCATAAACCAGGGCCGGAAATTTGCCTTGAGTGGGTTAAGGGCGTTGAGCTTATTGAAGGGCAGTTGAAAGAATTTCTAAAATCTGAAGGCGTTGAGGAAATAAAAGCAATGGGAGAAGAGTTTAACCCAGAATTTCACGAAGCAATAGGAGAAACAGAAAATAGTACTCGGGACAGCGGAATCGTTGCGGAGGTTTTAGAAAAAGGGTACACTATTAACGGAAAATTATTAAGACCAGCAAAAGTTAAGGTCGCTAAATAATAAGTTAAAAAATAAAAATTAAAAATAAAATTATGAGCAAAATACTTGGTATCGATCTTGGCACCACTAATTCTGCAATGGCAATTGTGGAAGGTGGGGAGCCAAAAATTATTGAAAACAAAGAGGGAGCTAGAACTACCCCGTCAGTGGTTTCAAAAAACAAATCAGGCGAGCGTTTAGTTGGGGTTATTGCCAAAAGGCAAGCTATTACCAACCCTCAAAACACTATTTTTTCGGTAAAGAGGCTTATTGGCCGAAATTTTAGTGATTCAGAAGTGCAAAAAGATAAATCACTTTTGCCTTACGAAATAAGAGAAAGGCAAGACGGCGGAGTAGAAGTTAAACTGGGAGACGGCTGGACAACTCCTCAAGAGGTTTCTGCTATGATATTGCAAAAATTAAAGCAAGATGCAGAGGATAAATTAGGCGAGAAAATCACAGATGCTATTATTACTTGCCCGGCTTACTTTGATGATTCTCAAAGAAAAGCCACTAAAATAGCAGGGGAAATTGCTGGGTTAAATGTTTTGCGGGTTATTAATGAGCCCACGGCTGCTGCTTTGGCTTATGGTTTGAATAAACAAAAAAATCACCAAATTGTGGTTTATGATTTTGGTGGGGGAACATTTGACATTTCGGTTTTAGAAGTGGGGGAAGATACTGTGGAAGTAAAGGGTACAGGCGGAGATACCCATTTAGGTGGAGATGATTTTGACCAAAAAGTAATGAATTGGATTGTAGAGGAATTTAAAAAAGAGCAAGGCGTTGATTTATCAAAAGATACCTTGGGATTGCAAAGAATTAAAGAAGCAGCAGAAAAAGCAAAAATTGAATTGTCCACTAGCATGGAAACAGAAATAAATTTGCCGTTTGTAACCTCAACAGACACAGGCCCTAAGCATTTACTTTTGAAAATTAGTCGAGCTCAATTAGAGAATATGGTGGGGGATTATATTGAAAAATCAATTAGTTTGGTTAAGCAAACTCTAAAAGAAGTAAAGCTTGAACCTAAAGATATCGAAGAAGTTGTTTTGGTTGGTGGGCAAACCAGAATGCCAAAGATTCAGGAGGAAATTAAAAAGCTGTTTGGTAAAGAACCCAATAGAGAAATTAATCCAGATGAAGTTGTGGCTATTGGGGCTGCCATTCAAGGTGGGGTTTTACGAGGAGACGTTAAAGATGTTTTATTGCTAGATGTAACCCCTTTAAGTCTAGGGCTTGAAACATTAGGGGGCGTGAACACAATTTTAATTGCTAAAAATACCACTGTGCCAACCAGCAAAAGCCAGGTTTTTTCCACTGCAGCTGATAATCAGCCGTCTGTGGAGATCCATGTTTTGCAGGGCGAGCGGCCAATGGCAAACGATAACAAAACTTTGGGCCGTTTTATCTTAGACGGTATTCCAGCAGCTTTGCGGGGAATTCCGCAAATTGAAGTTGTGTTTGATATTGATGCCAACGGTATTTTAAATGTTTCAGCTAAAGATAAAGCTACTAATAAAAGCCAGTCTATTAGAATTGAAGGCACTAGCGGCTTATCAAAGGACGAAATAGAAAAAATGAGAAAAGACGCAGAGGCCCATGCTGAGCAAGATGCAAAGAAGAAAGAGCTTATTGAAAGCAAAAACATTGCCGAGAATTTAATTTATACAGTGGAAAAAACTTTAGCGGAAGCGGGCGATAAAATTCCAGAAGACAAGAAAAAAGCAGTCCAGGAAAAAATTGAAGATTTGAAAAAAGCTAAAAACGATGATAATATAGAGGAGATTAAGAAAAAAACCGAGGAGCTTTCAGGGATTGCTCAGCAGGTTGGAGCAGAATTGTACAAGCAAACCCAGCAAGCTTCTTCGCAAAGCGAAGAAAGCAAAAAAAAGGAGGAGGAAAAGCCAAAAGATGCTGAAGAAGGAGAATACAAAGAACAAAATTAATTTTCAATTTACAAATTTTCAATTTTCAAAAAAATCTTAATTTTTTAAATTTTAACGTTAAATCATTGAAAATTGATACTTGAAAATTGATAATTTTACTATTCCTTTTTCCTCCACTCTTCATCAGCAGTTGTCTTCGTGCCTTTTTCCTCATTCACTATTTCAACCCCCGAGCTTGTTCCTATAATAT
>JAQURU010000047.1 GCA_028715435.1 Minisyncoccota bacterium | reverse complement strand
TATCTGTGCCTTTCCTCCTGAAATTGCTTCGTTGACAGTTGGAGCTGAAATTAAAGCATCGTCGATAAAAATGGCTAAACGTTTGCCAATATTTTGAGAAGTTATTTGCTCAAATAAGTCAGCACCCTCGTCATTAAATTCCAATAAAATCTCGGGAGCCATGGTTTGTTGGCTAAAGCCTAAATCGGCTTTTTTCAGATACCTTCCGTTAAGTGCGGTCGCTTCAAAAGTTGGCTGGTCGGGATTAAAATCAGCGGTTTCTTGCCTAAAATCCAAATAAGGTGTTTGGCCAATCATTTTAATAGCCTCATTAACATCTTTAACCCCTGATAAATCAACCACTAATCGCTGTTTATCGCCTGCCTCTTGAACAGCCACTTGGGGCTCGGCCACGCCAAACATATTAACTCTGCGCTCTATAACATCTCTTAAGCCCGCCATGGCTTCTTGCTGGCCGCTTGCTTCAATGCCGCTTAAATCCGCCTCATAAACCAAATGGCTTCCGCCCAACAAGTCAAGGCCAAGTTTAAAATTTATTACTGGTAAGTTAGGCAATTTTTCCAATAAAGGCACTCCTTTAGCCCTTATAAAATTAATGCCTTGATTTATTGGATAAGGTAAAACCACACAAAAAACAACCACTGCCAAAATAATAGTAAATATTAAGTTGTTTTTAACCTTATTCTCCATAAACAATTATCTAAGTTACCAAAAACTGCCTTGATTTTCAATAGCTTTATTGATTTTTGATGGAAATTTTGAAAACGGTTTTAGCGATTTGCTCGTCAATATCGCTTTGCAAATTATGGAAAAGCTTATGGGCTTCGGTTTTGTACTCCACAATCGGGTCTCTGCCCCCATAAGCTCTTAAGCCCACTGAATCTTTTAAATTATCTAAAGAAACTAAATGCTCTGTCCAGAAAAAATCAATTGATTTCAAGCAAACAAACTTAAATATCTTTTGCGCATTCTCTTGGCCCTCGTAATTTTCTTTATTATCAATGGCTTTTTTGGCTAAATCGATTAAATAATCTGCTGTGGCCTCACTATTGGCTGGAATTGGCAAAATTGTTTTGGCTTCTTCAATAATATCTTCGGATTGGCTAGTAATTTTAATTATTTCTTTTTCTAAAATAGACAAAATTTCTTCCTTTAATTCCTGGTAATGCTGCTTTAATAAATTTTGCCTTCTATTATAAATAGCTGTTCTGTGCCTGGCAATCACATCATCGTATTCTAAAACATGCTTTCTAGCATCAAAATTAAACCCCTCCACCCTAATTTGCGCTTTTTCAATGGCTTTGGAAATTATGCCTGCTTGAATGGGCTGGTCCTCCTCGATTTTTAAGGTGTCCATAACTGCTTTTAAACGGTCACCTCCAAAAACCCTCATTAAATCATCTCCTAAAGAAACAAAAAACTGGGAAGAGCCAGGGTCTCCCTGCCTGCCTGCCCTTCCTCTTAGCTGGTCATCAATTCTTCTGGCTTCGTGCCGCTCTGTGCCAATAACATGCAACCCACCCAAAGCCAAAACCTCTTCCCGCTCCTTGCTTTCGGGCTGAACGCCTCCAAGCATTATATCAACGCCACGGCCCGCCATATTAGTGGCAACAGTTACAGAGCCCCTTTGGCCCGCTTGGGCAACAATTTCACCTTCTCTCTCGTGATTCTTGGCATTTAAAACATTATGCCTTATTCCTTCTCTATCCAATAAGCGGCTTAAATACTCATTTTTTTCAACAGATTTAGTGCCAATCAAAACAGGCTGGCCTTGTTGGTTTTTTTCCTTGGCTTCTTGAACAACAGCTTGAAACTTAGCTTTTTCGGTTTTATAAATTTTATCACCGAAATCCTTTCTAATCATTGGCTTATTAGTTGGAATGGAAGCAACTGTTAGTTTATAAACTTTGTCAAACTCTTCTGCGGAAGTTAAG
Source organism: Minisyncoccota bacterium (assembly GCA_028715435.1). Classification (GTDB taxonomy): domain Bacteria; phylum Patescibacteriota; class Minisyncoccia; order Minisyncoccales; family CG1-02-41-26; genus STD1-80. Next base: position 3,546 of record JAQURU010000047.1, on the reverse strand, counting down.
GCAGTGCCGGTCATTCCAGCTAATTTTTTATAAAACCTAAAATAATTCTGAAAAGTAATAGTGGCTAAAATTTTTGATTCTGGCTGAACCTCTACTTTCTCTTTTGCTTCAATGGCTTGGTGTAAACCTCCAGAATAACGCCTGCCAGGTAACAATCGGCCGGTAAACTCATCAATAATAATTATTTGCCCATCTTTAACAATATAATCTTTGTCTTTTTGAAAAAACACCATTGCTCTCAAGCTTTGCTCTAAAAAATGCAGATATTTTATACCCTTATTCTCGTAAATATTTCCAACCCCTAAAATTTTTTCAACTTTATCAACGCCCTGTTCAGTTAAAGAAGCTGTTTTTAATTTTTCATCTAAATTATAATCCTCTGGTTCTTTTAATCTGGGAATAATCCTGGCAAACTCTTTGTATAATTTTGACGATTCAAAATCAGGCTGGGAAATAATAAGAGGAGTTCTGGCTTCATCAATTAAAATTGAGTCAATTTCATCCACAATGGCAAAATGAAAATCCCGCTGAACTTTTTCGCTTAAGTCAAACACTAAATTGTCTCTTAAATAATCAAAGCCAAATTCATTATTAGTGCCATAAGTTATGTCAGCTAAATAAGCTTCTCTTCTTTGACACGGCTTTAGAAAACTTTGCTCCACCTTGAAGCTTCCTTCACTGTCTCTTTTTTTATCCTGCTCTGTTTGCTGGTCATTATATAAAAATGAAGATTCATTAGTAATGCACCCCGCTGTTAGGCCAAGGGCATTGTAAATCTGCCCCATCCAAACAGTATCTCTTTTGGCTAAATAATCATTAACTGTTACCACATGAACGCCCTGGCTTGTTAAGGCATTCAAGTAAACAGCTAAAGTAGAAGTTAGGGTTTTTCCTTCGCCTGTTTTCATTTCAGCTATTTTTCCTTGATGCAAAGCTATGCCTCCAATTAGCTGAACATCAAAATGCCTTTGATTTAAGGTTCTTTTTGCGCTTTCTTTAACCAAAGCAAAGGCCTCTGGCAAAATATCATCTAAGGTTTTCCCGTTTTTTAATTGCTCTTTTAATTGAAAAGTTTTTTGCTTTAAGTCAGCATTAGAAAGCTTTTCTAAATCCCCTTCCATGGCATTTATTTTTTCAACAACAGCCCAGCAAGATTTTAAAAATTTTTCATTTGGGTCTCCCAAAATTTTACTAAATATTGACATATTTTTCCTTTTTGCTATAATATGTTTAGTGAGTTGTTTGGCGAAGGCCTGCCCTTTAGGCAGAGATTGTTCCTGAAAGGGATAGCCAAACCAAACTCGCTTCTCTCTTTAAAAAGAGGGGTTTTTTGTTATATCAACTAAACAAGAATATTTCTCTGCCCTTTCAACTAATTCTATCTCTTTCTTTCTCTTTAGAAATACTGCTCTTATGCAACCAGCCCACATATCAGCCAAACGAATTAATGGTTCTGCCTCGTCCCGCTTGCCCTTGATAAAACTCGTTTTAACTTCTCTTAAATGCAAGGCATTGGTCAGTTCTTGCGCTTTTTTCTTATCTATTCCATCAACACAAATTGTGGCTTGATATCGTCCTTTTGCTTTTAATTTAATAGCCCGTTCGATTGTCTCTAAAATTGGCAAAAAATAGGGCAAGGGTTTCTGATAAGAGGCAAAAAAAACTTCTTCCTTGCCTATTTTTTTAGCGAGAATCATTTCAAGATATTTTAAACGACGTTCAGGTTTTGATTTATGCCACTTTCTGTGGCCAGTTCTGGCTAACTGTTCAATGTTGATCAATTCTTCACGCAACTTGTTTTGCTCTTGTTCACTTACCACCGCCACTACAACAAAAACTTCGGATTGCGTATCCTGGCCTGTTTCATCAATATAACAATAAAGCTTTTGCATATTAGCATCATAACACAAAACCATCAAAAAAGCGCTGGTTTCACTCCCCCGCGCGCATTTTGATTGAAAACAAAAATCCCCGCCGCTTGATTATCAAATCGCTTAATAGCCAAGCGACGGGGATTTTTTCGAAAAAGAAACTATTTCTTCTTCTTGGCTTTCTTTTTTTTTGCTGGCATCGTTTTGAGATTTCTTTTTTTAACAGTCGACTATGCTGTTATCCTTTATTTATTTTCGCACTTAACAGAATAGTGTCAATATGTGGATAAGTGGAAAAATTTTTAAATTATAAATTATAAATTTTAAAACCCTAAATATTGAATTTCTTCTTGAAGCTCAACATTAAATTTTTTCTTAACTTGTTTTTTTATTATACCAACCAACTTTATCACGTCCTTGGCTTTGCCCCTGCTGTTATTAACAATAAAATTGCTGTGCTTTTGGGAAACCTCCACGCCGCCAACTCTTTTGCCTTTTAAGCCCGCTTGTTCAATTAATTCAGCGGCTTTATAATTTTCTCCATTTTTAAAAATACTTCCAATAGAAAAAAATTCTAAAGGTTGAGTTTGTTTTTTTATTTTGAAAAAATCTTGCATTTTCTTTTCAATTTCTGCCTTATTTCCTATTGGCAATTTTATTTTTACTGATAAAATAATTAAATTTTTATTTTGCTTAAACATTGAACTCCTGTATCCGAATTTGCATTCTTCTTGTTTAAAACTTAAAATTTTAAATTTAAAATTTTCTATATCTACCGCTTCCACTTCCTCCACCACATTGGCCATGGATTGCTCAAACGCTCCTGCATTGCCATAAACCGCTCCTCCAACTGTTCCAGGAATACCTAAAGCCCACTCCATGCCTGTTAGCCCCTCCTGCTGAGCAATGCCCACCACTTTTCCTAAACTTACCCCTGCCTCAAATTCTATAACTTTTAAATTTTGACTTTCGATTTTGACTTTCGATTTTTGACTTTTAGCTTGTATAACCAGTCCATTATATGTTTTGTCACTAATAAGCACATTACTCCCTCCACCTAAAATAAAAAAAGGCAACTGCTTTTGTTGTGCCCATTTAATGGCTTCAATAATTTCTTCCTTGCTCTTTGCCTGGAAAAAATATTTTGCCTTGCCCCCAATCTTAAAAGTTGTGTAATCTTTTAAGGGAATATTTTTTTGCAATTTTGTTTCTATTGCCATTTCAAAAAAATAGACGGGAGGATTAAACTCCAAATGTATATAAAGTGAGTGATCAACTCCCGTCCATCTTTAGTATAACACCACTAAAAAGAAAGAGGCAACCCTTAAAAAGCAAAAACCCCCGAAAGGGGGCTTTTACCACATTTGAAGTTGCACTCACTTATGGCTGTATCTTAGCAAATTCCTTCTAAAAAGTCAACCCTGTAAGAGAATTTCGGCAAGATGTTCACAAAAAATCTTTGCGTGCATCCCGGTGAACTCCATAAAGTGGATGCGAGGGTCTCCGGCGCCTCCGGCCCGGTCGTATTCGGTGGCGTGGATATGCGTCACCAGGGGTTTCTCGGATACCTTCTTAGCGATCATTCCCGCGGTGTAGCACAGCCAGTCGTGGGCGTGAATGATGTCGAATTCGAGCAGGGTGGCGTAGCGTTGGGCTCGCAGAGTGTATTCCTGCA
>JAQURU010000046.1 GCA_028715435.1 Minisyncoccota bacterium | reverse complement strand
ATTTTAGCAACCTCCTCTGTAAACTCTTTTTCAATTCCAAGCAGTTTCCCATATCTAACAGCCCGCCTTATTATTCTTCGCAAAACGTAACCTCTCTCAGTATTAGATGGCGCTAATCCTTCTGCCAGCAAAAAAGTGGCGGCCTTGATATGGTCTGCAATTATCCTTACTGCCCTTTCCTGCTCAATATTTGATATTTTAGATTTAGATTTGCAATCTGAAATTTGAAATTTAATATTTCCAATAATTGGCGCGAATAGCTCTGTCTCGTATACACTGCTTTTTTCTTGCAAAACAGCGGCAACGCGCTCTAAGCCCATTCCAGTATCAACATTTTTTTGTTCTAATTCCTCGAATTTCCCTTCAGCAGTTTTATTATACTGCATAAAAACATCGTTCCAAATTTCCATCCATTTTTTATCACCTGGATCAAAGGCGCTTGGGGCTGGCTCCTCCCCCGCCCAATAAAACATCTCTGTGTCTGGCCCGCAAGGTCCTGTGGCCCCTGCTGGCCCCCACCAATTATCTTCCCTGCCCAAATATGCAAGCCGTTCTTTGGGAACACCTAAATTTAACCAAATTTCAGCTGCTTGTTCATCACGCGGTATGTTATTGTGCGCTTCACCCTCAAAAACACTGACAGCTAATTTTTCTAAGGGAATTTTTAACTCTTTAGTTAAAAATTCAAAACTCCATTCAATTGCCTCGCGTTTAAAGTAATCGCCAAGCGACCAGTTACCGAGCATTTCAAAAAAAGTTAAATGGGTTTGATCGCCCACATCGTCAATATCGCCCGTTCTGATGCACTTTTGGCTGTTACAAATTCTTCTGCCCAAAGGATGCTTCTCTCCAAGCAAGTAAGGCACTAAAGGATGCATGCCAGCGGTTGTGAACAAAACAGTTGGGTCGTTTTCTGGAATTAAAGAAGCCGAAGGAACAATTTTATGCCCCTTGCTTTCAAAAAACTTCAAGTACTTCTCTCTTATTTCTTTTGCTTGCATAGATAGTTGCCGCTCCATTACCTACTCCGTTAGTTGGCGGATGGCAAAAAATGGGACGGTTTGCTAGTTAGACACTTTTCACTATACTTAAAAATTCTTTTATGTTCAACGACGCTCCTCCAACCAATAATCCGCTTATTGCTTCATTTTCTAAATAATTTTTAGCGTTCTTTTTATTAATGTTCCCTCCGTATAAAATTTTTATTGCTTGGCCGGTTTTTCGGCCGTAAATTTCTCCTATTAATTTTTTAAGATACAACGCCATCGTTAAAGCATCGTCAGAAGAACAAATCAACCCTTGATTTGTGCTAATTGCCCATAACGGCTCATAAGCAAAAATAATTTTTTCAATTTCTTTTTTATGAATCCCTTTTGTGGACTCTTTTAATTCTTTTTCAATTACGCCAAAAGCCTCTGCTTGTTCTCTTTCCTGTAACGTTTCCCCAATGCAAACAATGGGGGTTAAACCCGTATTTAACACTGCCTTTACTTTTTTGGCTGTCATTTCGTTTGTTTCTCCTATGGTCGTTACTCTTTCTGAATGCCCTAAAATAACATACTTAACCCCCAAGTCTTTCAACATTAAAGGTGAAATTTCTCCAGTGTAAGCGCCTGCCGTTTCCCAAAAACAATTCTGCGCCCCAATTTTTACTACTCCCCCAATCCCTTTTAAAATTTTATTCGCTTCTGTCAAATAAACAAATGGCGGGCAAACCACTAATTCTGCTTTGTTGTTCTTTAGGCCCGCTTTTAACCCCACCAGCATATTTTGCGCTTCTTTTAAGCTCGCGGGATTACACTTCCAGTTAGCAATTATCAATTTTTTCATAAGCTTAAATTTTTACGTTTTTTAAATATTCTGCGGCTTTTTCAGGTAACATTGTGATGATTTCAATGCCAGCTCCAAGCTCAAACCCAGCCCAAACATTAACTCTTGGCATTATTGTAAAATGCCAATGATAAAAAAGGTAATCTTTATCATCGCAAGGGCTGGTATGCAAATAAAAATTATAATCAGGATTATTTAAGCCATAGCTGATCTTTTTTAACACTACTTGAAAAACTTGGGCTAATTCGCTTTTTTCCTCTTTAGTAATTTTTTCAAAATAGGGCAAATGTTTTTTTGGCGATATAACCACCTCAAAATTTACTTTTGAAGCAAACGGGCAAACTGCTAAAAAACTGTTGTTCTCTAAAATAATCCTGCTCTTAGCCACTTTTTCTGCCCTGTTCATAGAGCAGAAAAGGCATTGGCTTTTATTGAAAAAAAATTCTTTAGCAGAGTTGATAGAATGTTCTAACGTTATATCAAAAAAAGGAATGGCAATAATTTGTGAATGAGGATGATTAAGTGAAGCCCCAGCCATTTTGCCATGATTGTGAAAAATAGAAATATAGCTAACAACTCTTTCTTTGGAAAGCTCAAGATATTTTTGCTGATAAGCGCTAAACAATCCCTCCCAATCGCTAATTGAAAAGTCAGTGAGCTGCTTTGAATGATCATTGAAAATAACAACTTCATGAAAGCCCACGGAGGGCATTGTTTTAAATAAAGCATTTCCAGATTTCAAGCTATTATCTTTATTTGCTCTACTTTCGCCCCGAATTTTGCTATGGTGTGGAGGCAAGAAAGCAGGAAACTTATTTGGCACAATTAGAAAATTTTTATCTGCTGTGTTGCTGTGAGTAAAATAATTGCAAAAAACGCAAGGCGAACTGTCTTCAGCCTGCTCTTCTTTTTTGTTCTTAAAATCCTCTGGCCGCTTCCCTCTACCTTCAGCCACCACTATCCAATCTTTGTTAATAGTATCGTATCTTAATTCTGATTTTGATTTCTTAATTCTACTAAACATTAATTTATTATACCAAAATCTTTAAGTAAACGAAAAGGGCAAAGCCTATGCCTTGCCCTTTCTTATAACACTATGTGTCCACCCTATTAACCGCCCATTGTTTAGTTTCCTCTATATCATCTTTTAAGCCGTCTTTTAACATTTTTTCGATCCCTAATATGGCTTTTTGTCGACGACTTAGACTTAATCTCCTTAAAGTTGGATTTTCCCATTTCATTTTTGTGCTTTTGTATTTTTTGCCACGTTCTACATTATCCATTACAATCACCTCCAATCGATTTGAAAAAAATACGCACTTTCGAAAAGAATAAAGCTACTTGTACTAAAAACTTATAAAACAAAGGGCAGTTATGATAAATCCTTTGATGCATCTAATCTACCTCCTTAGAAAATCAAAGTTAGAAAATTAAATTTTGAAACAGCGCCAATAGCCCGCAATGCCATTGGTCCTATTTCAAATCTTTGTTAAAACTTCGGCTCCTTTTTTAGTAGTGGCTATGGTGTGCTCAAAGTGGCAAGCCAATGAGCCATCGGCTGTTTTATAGCCAAAACCGTCATTGGCTTTTTTCAATTTCCAATCTCCCATAACCACCATTGGCTCAATGCAAAAAACCATTCCAATCTCGATTTTTTGGCCTGTGTGGCGTTTTCCATAATTGCAAATTTTAGGGTCTTCATGCAATGCTTTTCCAATGCCATGGCCACACAAATCTCTCACCACATTAAACCCTTGGTATTCCACAAACCGCTGAACAACATTGCCAATATCCCCAAATGTATTGCCTGCCTGTGCCTTAGCAATAGCTAACCTTAAGGCCTTTTGAGTTGTTTTGATAAGTCGTATTGCTTCGCTGTTTTTGGATTCTGGCTTGCCCGCTAACATGGCAAAAGCAGCGTCCAAGTAATAGCCTTGGTATTTAATGCCCAAATCAAAGCAAATTAAATCCCCTTGCTTTAATAGCTGGCTATTAGGCACGCCATGAACCACCATGTCATTAACCGAACAGCAAGAAACTGTTGGAAATCCTTCATAATTTTTAAAAGCGCTTTCACAGCCGTATTGCAAAATCAAGGCCTCGCAAGCCCTGTCAATCTCTAGTGGAGCAACACCAGGGGCTATCATGTTTTTGGCTTTTTCCATAATGTTAGCCAAAATCTTCCCGCCCTCTTTCATTATTGCGATTTCCTTTTCTGTTTTAATATTTATCATTGCTTTTTCTAACTTCTGCTAAAATATCACTAAAAACTTGAGCAATTGGCTGTTCACCGTTTATTTTTATTAACCGCTTTTTCTTTTTAAAATACTTCACAACCTTCATTACTTCATTGTCAAAATAATCCAGCCGGTGTTTTATGGCTTCGGGCACATCATCAGCTCTTTCTTCTAAAACTCCTCCGCACTTATCACAAATTTCTAAATTCTTGTAATCCCCCACCCAAGGAATTAATTGCCCACACCCCTGGCAAATCCGCCTTTTAGTTAAGCGCTCAAACGCTTCTTGCCTGGAAATATCAAGTAAAATAACCATTGTGCTGTTTTGCTTGTCCAAATATTTTAAAAAAGCATCAAGAGCTTTGGCTTCTTCCAAGCGCCTGGGCGCCCCATCTAAGCAAAACCCCTGGCCGATTTTTAAATTATAAGAAATTTCTGACATCCAAAGCATAATTGCCAAATCATCAAAAGGCAAACCTCCTCCTTCTAAAAGCTCTTTTATTTTATAGCCCACTTCAGTTTCTTGCTGGGCTAATTTTCTAAATAAAGAACCCGTAGAAATATAATACAAATTGCCAAAATGCTCGCCCAAAAGCTTGGCTTGGGTTCCTTTGCCACAGCCCGACCGGCCAATTAAAACAAAGTTGAGAGGATTTGTATCCATTTTTTAGTTTATACAACTTAAATATACAAAATAGCCAACCAATATGCAAACAAAAAAACTACAATTTCTGTCCTATAGTTCAAAAATTGTAGTTCTAAAAATATAAATTGCTGTGGGTGTCCACGGCCACAAAAATGCACTCGTTATCGTTTATAAGTTTATAAATTGCTCGCAAATCGCCTGTGATATTTATACTACGATAATCAGTGTATTTTCCTTTTAATGGATGGTTTTCCAAAATAGGATTAAATGGATTTTCTAAAAATAATTGCAAACGTTCTTGAGCTTTCTTCTTTTCGCTTATTCCCAACTTTCTAAACTGCTTATCAAAATTCTTATGGAAATAAGTTTTCATAAAGAAGAAAGATATCCTTTCATTTCTTTTGCAGAAGAAACTGGCTTAGAAAGATTTCTACCTCGCTGGACGTCGTATTCTATTTTTCCAAGCAAATTCTCAAGCTCTGGTGTCATTTGCGAGGCAACGCTGAAATAGACAGCTTTATTTCTAACAAACTGCCTTAGATAAGCATTTAAAACAGCGCTTAAAGACAGGCCAAGCTCTTGGGCGGTTTTTTGGGCATTTTCTTTTAAGTCCTTTTTAGTTTTTATATTGATAACAGTATTCATATACCTAAAGTATACACCTTGTAAAATCAATGTCAAGAGCAAAAATAAAAACAAAAACAGGCTGGTCAGGCCTGTAAAATTTAATAAGCGAGCAAGCTTTCTACAGGTTTTCGTAGTCGCGCATTTCCATTTGGGCTTTCACTTGCCTCCA
>JAQURU010000005.1 GCA_028715435.1 Minisyncoccota bacterium | reverse complement strand
AAAAAAGTGGAGTCGCTTCTTATTGAATCCTTCAAGTCGTCCCAGAAGATTCTTTTTAAGTCATCACCTTCAGCAATAGTCTTGTGAAAAACCTTGTTAGCGGTAGCGTGAAGATCCGCAATACCTTTGCCAACAGTCATTGTCAGTAAGTCGTCATCGTAGCGGAAAAAAGCTACAAACCTCTCAATAATTGGCCAAATTATTGCCCCAAAGCTTTCCAGCCAGTTTTTTGTCTTATAAATTGCAAGGTAGGGATTATAAATTCTTGCTGGTATAACTATAGAAATTTTCACAACCGGGACCTTATTAATATCTTGGATAACCTGGTCTTTCTTCGGCACGTAATCAGAAGTGTAAAAATCTAAAGGCAAAAATATGTCAATGGTTTGCTTGTCATACTTTTTCGTCTTTTCTGGCTCGCTATCCCTGAAGACTGTTGCCACTAGATGATAGCTCAATCTTTGGTAAAGGGGCCACCAACCGTACCAAACCGTTCCTCCTATTACTCGACAAAAAATAAAATTCCAAAATCGATTCAAGTTCTCCCACTTCTTGCTAGGAGGAACTGTTCCAGGAACAACCTTCTTCACGCAACCATCGTCAAGATAGTACTCTTTATACCTAACAAACACCTGAGAAAACTCTTTATTATAAAGAGTAATGCCTGCCGTTCCCTCCTTTATAGAGGTCCAGCCGATATGTCTAGGCGCGAAATAAAAAGTTATCACTAAATTTCTAAACATTAACCAGCTTAGAAAAATCCCGACTAGCATAATCAAAAAAATCCAGCCCCGTTGAACAAAAGCAAAAAGCACAGTAAGTCCTATCCAATCAATAGTAAAAACTATAAACAGAAATAACCAACCCTTGCCACCAATCTCTTGATCATTTTTTTCTTCTGCCATTTTCTAATCTCCTTATTTAAATGTTAAAGACCACTCTAAAGCTATAGAACCTTAAACAATTTTCCTCTAAAAAACTGGTTTTATAATAACATAAAATTATAAGAAAGTCAAACGCTTTTCGTTATTTTTGCCTTAAAAACAAAGAAACTCTTACAATATGTAAGAGTTCTTTAAAATTTGCCAGTAACATTAGTGCCGGTTCCACACAGAGAATTTCAAAAGAAATTCTCGTAAACCTTGCATTAAAAATGCTGCTGGAAAATTTTTATATTTTCCTCCTGCGTGTTCCTTCAAAATAAACTTTGAAGCACAAACTTTCAGGAGATTCAATTTCTTTCTAATGTTCCACTTGTATTATAGCAAATTATAAAAACTTGTCAAGCACCCTTGCTATATTCTATAATAGATTAAGTAAAAAATTCTAAAACTATGGATAAAATATCAAAAAATGAAGCCTGGAAAATTTATGAAAAATTACCCCCGGATTTAAAGCAAGCAATCTTTAGTGAAGAAACCGCTAACTCAATTTTAAGCGCCTGCCAAAGAAACAACTTAACCGAACAACAAACTTCCAGAGTGGCCGAAATGGTTGGCTATTATTTAATGGGAGTTTTACCAATAGAAAATTTAGCCCAAGAAATTATCAGTCAAACTCAAATCAGCCAAGTACAAGCCGGTCAAATAATTACTGAACTAAACCGCTTAGTTTTTAATTCAATTAAAAATTCTTTGGATGGCCTTTACAACTTAAAAACTGAAAAATCCTCAACAACACCAGCGCCTCAACAGAAAATTAAGCGGCCAAGCGAAGTTGATTTACAAGAAAAAGAAATCCCTGCTCCCCAGCCAGCTCCAAGGCCAAAATCAGCAGAACCTGATACTTACCGCGAACCAGTGGAATAAAAGCAAAAGCCCCAGCTTCTTGAAAAAGAAAATGGGGCTTTTTGATTGTAAAAATTATTTAATAGGGTAAACAGCAATAGCAATAGCGCAGGACTGGCTAAGCCATCTGCCTAAGCCAACAGTTGAACCGCACTGCCCAATTTCATTATCCTCTAAATTATAATCAGAACTTGTAAAAACCTCGTCACGGCTAGTTGCGTGAGTATTCAACCGCAGAGCCTCCCACCAAACTGAATCCCTAAGCCCACCCATTAAAACCACTGCGCATTTTCCTTCTGGTTTAATAACGATTGATTTTATATTATTAGCAAAACTTATGGATTTTTTCGTTCCGCTATCGGTTGTAAATTCTGGCAAAATGCTGTCTTTGCAATAAGAGTTCCAGAAATCAGGCTTCCAATAAAAGTCGTCTTGATCAAATGGCAAGGGCACTGGCAAATACCAGGGCATTGGATAATAAACAACACCTGGTTCGTTTTCTTTTGAGGTGTCCCCGGTGTAAGCTAAGCAGTATCCTCTACCAGATTTTTCTGTGCAAAGCTGAACTTCTTGACAATCATTTGGCCTGTCTGATAATTCAAAAACCTCAATAGATTTGGGTACTTTATCTAAATCGCCATATCTTGCTCCTTCTTTAACTTCATAGGGCAAAGCAGAAAAAGTGGTGTTGGTAATACCAAGAATACTTTCTTGTTTTGCAACTACTTGAGACGCATCAATTGTTCCGTCTGTTTGAAATTTAATCATTGGCAATTCTCCAAAATTATAATGCGCCCAATAATAAAGCTTGTTAATTACGTTTTGAAAAAGTAATGTACTTAGATTTACGCTTGTATCTGCTAATATGCTTTCATTGATAGTTAATAAAGAGGCGCCTTTTACTGTTCCTTTATTAAAAAGAGTATCGTTTATCGGCGTGCCACAAACAGTATAGGCAGGTAGAATAGTTTTGGTTTTTTTAGACATAACAGCCCCTTTGCCAGCATACATTCTTTGTTCAAAATATACTTTCAACTTGCCAGAAAAGTTGTCGCCTGCGTGTAAAATTGCTAAAAAGTCATGTGTTTCAGGAGGAATTTTTTGAACATTTCCATCTTCATCAGTATATGTTCTTTCTGGAATATCGTTGATAATCTTTATATCTTGTGCCTTTTGATTAAAATCTATAGATCTAAAGTCCTTAACAGAAGAGTCAAAATACCGCTCATCTCCGTTTTGGGCATAAAGATAAACCCCAGGAGTTGTCCAAGTAATTTTTACTGACAAAGGCGGATGGTCTATCGCGCCTTGGGCATAACTTTCAGAGGCACTGCGAAAATCTTTATTTGCCATTAAATTAAAATAATACTCATTTGTGCCAGGATTGTCTCTTGCTACCCTACAATTTGAAACTTCTATGCCCTCATTTTTGCTTAAATTGTTAATATCTTTGTTAGCAGTGAAATAATTTGATGCTTTTAAATATTTAACCTCTCCCAAGCTATCTCTCTGTAAAAGGGCAATTGAGCCGCCTGTAAAAACAAGGGCATCAAACTTGTGCTGAATTGTTACGCCCGAAGTCCCCCCTGCACCTGGAACAATATTACCATCCTTATCTTTCATACCCTCATAGTCAAAGTGGTACGAAAAATTAGACATTGTTTGGTAATTTGTATCTTTATAAAAAGTTAAAGTGGCCCCCATTGCTCTTTTGCCCCAAAGAGCAAAAGCATAAGGAACAAAATCTGCAAAGTTTAATTTGTTGCCAGTGTTGTTATTTATTTCTACTTTTGGAAAATTATCTCCCGTGTTCGTTATCTTGCCCTTAGCTGGACAAGCAGAGAAAATCAAAGGGCCAAACTCTGATGTGAGGTCTGGAATGCTGTAATTTATAAACTTAGCCTTGTTCGCTTGGACTAAATCATTGATAATGCCTGGGTCAGTGGCTTTCATAAAATCGTCGTAACCATTTTCAGTAAAAAATACAATTCCTTGCTTAATGGGCACATAAGTAATTTTAGGAATAACAAGCGAAGGGTTCATTGTGTGCAAAACAAACCAAGCTCCAACTAAAATTGCCAGGCCCAATAAAGAGCCGTAAATCCGCGTTTTGGCCCCAGCCATTTTGGTAACCTGGCCAGAAGCTGTTAAGTATTGAACGCCTCCAATAATTAAAGTTAAAACAGCGGCTAATATGCAAAGCCACACTATTAAATTAAAAATGTATTTCACTAACTGGGGAATGCTATCGCTTGCTGAAGTGCCAGCGCTTAATTCTGTGTTGTTTGCGCTTGGGTAAGTTTGCTGAAGCGTGGGTTGCGCTGCTAACCCAACCAAAGGGCTTGTTAATAAAACTGTCAATAAGCTTACTATTAGAAAACTTTTAAATTTTGAATTATATTTTTGCATTTTGATTTTTGAATTTTGATTTATTTTACAGGGTAAACTGCAATAGCAGAAGCGCAAGAGTGGCGCTTGCTTAGCCCTAAAGCGCCCCAGTGCGATAAACAATTATTTATTTGATAGTTTTTTAAATTCAAATACGGGGTTTGCTTCTCTCCCACACCAGAAACCATATCTGCTTGAGAAAACACCATTGATTTTTCACCTGGAGTTTTATTATCCCAGCAAGAATTTAAAGTGCCCTTTAAACATTCCTGAAAATTCTTAACTGAATTTTCGTACAAAGCCACAACGCAATTGCCTTTTATGCCAATTGATTTTATGTTATCTTCAAAGTCTGTGTTATCTTTAAAGTCCTTGTCTTTTTGCTCTGCCAGATAAGTATTTTTTTGCTCTGGGGAAGCTATTAAAGCATCTTTTAAATACTCTGGAAACCTATTGGGTAAAGGTATTGGCGCGAACCAAGGCATTGGCAAAAAAAACGACATAAACCTGCCATCATTAATCCCCCTAGCTGTAAAAGCCAGGCAAAAACCGCGCAAATCTTCTCCATTGCACAAAACTACTGCCTCGCAAGTGCTTTCATATCTTTTGTTCGCTCTGTCAAAATCTGCTAAATGAAAAATCCTGGCTGATGAAGCTCCGTCAATCCTGCCTTGCTGATCCATTCCATTGATTTTAATTTTGTTATTCTGTGGATTCTTTAAGTCCTCGATTGTGTTGCCGATGCTAAAATTTTCTAAAGTTAAAAAGCTAACATTTTTTTTCTCGTTAAAAACATCTTGCACTGTTTGTAAGTTATCCACGCTTTTATACCATTTTGCTTCTTCTTGAATAGTAAAAAGTGTGGCAATAGGAACACTGCCCCTGCCTTCTTTGCCGTCCTTTTTCTCAAAAAAAGCTCTAAAAGGGCCCTGATAATAAGCATTTTGGAACAAAAAAACCAAGAGGTCGTCTTGAACTGATTTGTCTTTATCGCGATTGTTTTTTATTTCAATTTCATTGGCTTGCTCATCAAAATCAAAACCAGATGCAGCAAAATTAGGCACGTCAAATTGCAAATATCTTTGCCCGCCCTTGCCCTGAATATATTGCAAATTAGTTTCTGGGGCTACTTCGCCGAAATATTGCCCTTGTTCCACCCCCACTGCTATTGGGCCAAGCGCACCGTATAAATAAGCGCCAGCGCCAATGCCCTGAACCATTAAAGAAAGAGGGGGGTGGGCTATTTCACTAGTTGGAACAACTTCTTTTTGGGGTGTTTGAGTTATGTCAAGATAGGCCTGATTAGTGGCATATTTGTTTTTTGGCAAAAGATAAACTACTAACAATAAATCGCCGGGCGATTCAATAATTTCTTGAGTTGATTTATCAAGAGAGCCGCTGGTGTTGTTATTATCCAAAACCCCTTCAACTGAATAAGTATAATTTCTGCCCAAAAAACTTTTACCAGCAAAGGCTCTTACCTGGATATTGCTTTTACCAGTTCCATAAAAACCGATATAAGCTGGATCAAAATCCTCAAAAGAAACTTCAAAATCAGGGCGCTTGATTAACTGGCCAAAATCATTAGTTAAGTCCACTGACTGAGAAGAAAAATATTTTAATTTGCCAACATCAGCCAAGCTATCTAAAAATTCCTTAGTAATTCCTTCTGCGTTTAAATTGGCAGTGGCCTGCAGGGCTTGTTTTCTAAGCTCTTCTGCTCCTTGCGGTGAAATCAAAAGCACATTGGAAACGCCATAAATATGCTCTAATTGAGGAATTTTAAAATCAGGAACAACAAAGCTAAAAATCAAGTTAGCTGAAAATAAAATTGCCAAGCCAATAAGCGCTTTTAAAACTCTGGTTCTGGCTGCTTTTTGAGCTGCTGGATTGCCCCCTGAAGAAACATACTGAACCCCAGCAATAATTAAACCCAAGGCAGCCAAACCGATTAAAATAACCACGGATAAGTTAAAAATGTATTTTATTAAAGAAACCGTGTTGCTTGGCGCATTCTTTGGCGCCTGGGAAATATCGTTTAAAGAAATTGTTTCTCCTGAAGTAATGCCGGAAATTTCCGGATAATTTTGCTGCAATTTCAAACCAGCCAAGCCAACGGCCGGCACCAATAAAACAACCACGAAAACCCCCACCAAAATTTTATTTAAAGATTTTCTCAATTATTTCCAAAATATAATAGCGTCTATTAGTTTACCTAAGTTGTATTGTGTTGTACTGCAGGCTTTTTCTAACTTTTTGTTTGCGTCTTTGCATATTTCCAGTTTCGGGCCTAATTCATCAAGACAACCAACCTCAGCTAATTCTTGAAAGCCTTTTTTATAGCACATCGTGGCCCACGGCGAATACTGATCTTTAGGTCCCACCTAAGCCTGAACAGCGCTTTTTTCAGATTCTTCGTTGCCTTTACGAGCGCCTTCATCATGTAAATACAATGCCGAGGCCAAAAATGCGTCTCTAAAATCCCAGGGATTAGCAGGCTCCTCTCCTATCGTTTTCTCAACTTTGAATTTATACCCCACATTGGTTTGTTTTATATTCCACCAAGTTGTTGGCATAAATTGAGCAGGGCCCATTGCTCCACCAGACCCAACCGAACCAGCGCAAGATAAAGGCACTAGAGTATAATCAAGCCCAAGCTCCTGGGCAATTTTTTGCAGTGCGTTTCTATTATCGTCTGTTATTTTAGTTTTTGAGTCATTCACAGTGCATTTCCCAGCTTCTAAAATAAACCTTGATTCTCTATAGGCGTTTGCAAGTAAAAATATTGGATCCATATCAGACATGTAACTTTCTGTTAAGCTTTTAAATAAACCATAAGCCTGAGCGAAAGTTAGTTGTTTGCCAGCAGTTATTCTGTAAACCTTTTCTCCAGTTGGAGAGATATATGATTCAACATCCCCTCCTGTGGCAAATGTTTGATTTGCTATATAATACTGCGGGTTTTGGATTGGTTCTTCATGGCAGCATACCCAATTGCTTGTGCTGCCCCCACAAATCCAAGCCAAACATTGTTCTTGGTTTAATCCTTCGCACAAGCACTCTTTACACTGGGTGTTAAGCCCGTCAGCACAATACTGGCCGCAACACTTTTTGCTTTGCCCCTTAAAAGTCGCGCATTTGTCATTCTCGCCTAATCCTTCTTGCTTTTGATAACAGGTATCGTTGACGCTAACCGAAAATTGTTTTCCCCATGTGCAACCCTCACCCCAATCCTTGCATGCCTGCGCATCACAAACAGTTCCTTTTACTGGATCGTTTACGCATTCATAGCATTTGCTATCGCCAGCTGGTTGATTGCCAGTGCTATAAATTTTACAGTTTAAAGTGGCGTAAACCGATGTGCCTTCGCACTTTGCCAAACACTGCTTGCACTTTTCTGAAAATGTTTCACATTCGCTTTTGCATTCTTCAGACCAAGCTTTGGGGGTGTACATATCCTTACTTAAAGCATCCAAACATTGCATGGGATATTTCTGGCCCATTTTTCCTTGGGCAATTCTTTGCCTATCAAGCTCTGATAAAGCGCAAGTGTTTTTTAGCGGGCTTGGAGTAAACCAGTCCCTTTCAACTGAATCAATATATCGCTTTACTAAGTCTGCTTTACTAATTGCGGTTTGCCCGGGAACTTCACCTGCTTGCTCTAAGCCCAAGGGCACCACTGCGGTTTTGCCTTCAAATAAAGCGTGGACATTGTCTGCTTGCGTTACTAATTTATTGGCCAAATCAGCTAAAGACGTGTCTTTGCCTGTTCCTATAAATTGCGCTATGTCTGGGCAAGGGTTGCCAGTAGCTTCTTTTAATTTGCAAAGCGGAACTGAATATGTGTATGACTTGCCAGGCAAGCCAGGCAATGGCTTGGCTTCAATTGTAGCGTCTGGCCCGCCAGATTCAACTTGCGCAGTACATTTGTCAAAATTACACACTTGATTGTCTTGGTTGAGGGCAGTTACTAAAGCATCCATTTGCTTGGAAGCACTTTTAATTGTATCGCCTTGATAAAGCTGGTAAATTTCATCTAAAAAATCAACTGTGGTGTCAATGGCATTGCCAACTGGAATTGGCTCTTCACAAATAACTTCGCTTTGGCCTGGAATAAACTCCTGGGCAGACAAATCCCTGTTTGCTTTAAACCAATAACCATAGAATAAAAAGCCAGCAAATCCAGCGCACACAAGTATAATTGAAATTATTTTCCAAGGTTTCATAGTTTTCAACTAGCCGAGACCCGACCTCTCTTAATCTGTATAAATATTATAACAGCTTATTAGGGGTCGGGTCTCAATCTTATTTTATAGTTTCGCTTTCAAGATCTTCAGCTAATTTTTTAGCCAAAGAACCAAGGGGATAGCGCAACGTCCAAATCAAATGGCAGAACGGCTCTTTTAAAGGCGCTACAGTTAATGGCAAACCAGAGATACAAAGCGGAATTTTGCTAAATGTTGGGCAATAGCTTTGCCCGCAAGTGCAGTTGGTATTAGCATAATTTATAGCTGTGGCTAAAGCCCAAAGCAATTGAGATTTTTCTTTGATAGCTTCGGCTCTGTCGTAAATTGGCTGAACTAATTCGTTTAAATCTGGGTCAATTTGGTCTGGTTTTGGAATAGATAGTTTCAATCTTGTATCTCCGCTTTCGCTTTCAAAAAATCCAAATGTTTGGCTTGGCTTTTGTCTAGCCAAATCAATCATTCGCAAGTTCTGCCTAACTTGGCTGAACATTGCATCTAATTGCCCGAATTGCTCTGACACATTGGGGCACACTTGCCCGCCCTTGGGGCCTGTTAAGGCCTTGCCCCCGCCTGCATAACTTATCATTGGGCCCTCTATGCATTTTACTAAGCTAACGTCAATGTTGGCTTTGCCGATTTTACTGATGGTGTCTTCTGAATTCCACAAATCACCGAACTTTTTGGGCGCTTCTTTGATTAAGTTTATAACATCTTCAGCTCTTTGGCGAACTTTTTGAGCATCAAAGTACAAAGCTCCCAAACCATTTTTAGCTGATGTGTATGACTTAACCCCCAACAGCACGGAAAACACTTTCATTACTTCATTTAAAGGCGTTCGCATATCACTGGTTGCTTGAAAACATAATTTCACTGCTGCTTCTCTGGCATTCACTGCCTCTTGGGTGCCTGCAGTTAAATCCACAGTGACATTATTACCAAACAAAGAACAGCCGAAAAAGTCGCCTATTTTTTGGCCTGGCACAATAGTTTCAGTGATTACTTTGCCTTCAGTGTCAGCGCGGCAAAAGCCATTAATTGCCTCTCTGGCTTTTTTAACATCATCATCTTTTACTGGACTAATTGGCTCATTGCCAAAAACCTTTCTAATTACATCAAAGTTATAGCAATCTTTTTGAAAATCTTCTTGATACGATAATTGGTTGCATTGGTCAGCTAAATAATCTAATTTGTCTGCTCCCCCAAGAGCAGTAAGAATGTCTTGCATTACAAGCAGTGATTCAATTTCTTTTTGCGTTCCCAAACAAGCCACTTGGGCGCCTTCATATTTTTGGGCATAGCCAGAACCACTGCATTGGGTTGGCGGAGGCCAAACTCTTTGCCCTGAAGGCCAGCTTGGGTCCCAAATAACATTTGGTGAAAAGCTTTGGTTGTCTCCATCATAACGAATGGCTCCTTTTGATTTATCTCCGCTTTTATATAACCCTTGAACAAGCTTGCAATAATCATCCTCGCTAGCTGGAGTCCATTGCAAAGGGTTGGTTGAAGAAGCACAAAAATGCCATGGGCAAACTATGCAAGTTCCACAGCTTTCTTTTACAATGCAGCCCCTATTGCCCAAAGAACTGCTATTTAAGGTTTTTATTCTGTTATCAATGTACTTTGGATCATTTTTAAGATTTTCTAAAACATCTAAGTCAAGTTCGGTTAATGCTTGGCATTGATTTTTTAAAACATCATAACCAGTTGGATTATATTCTTTTAAAAGATAAGCGTGGATTAACTTTCCATCTGCGTCTTTTTCTGTTAAGCGGTTGCGGCATTTACTGGCAATGTCTGAAGGGTCGCTAGTTAAAATATTTTCAGTTGTGGTGCAAGCAGAAAAAAGCTCTTGGGAAACGTCTTCATTGCCCCAAATTAAATCCCACCATAAATACCGAGCTTGTTTTAAAACAGAGGTTGAGGTGGCCATATAGGCGTTTCTCCTGGTTGTATCTTTACCAAAAACATCGTTGTTAAAAATAACTCCTTCAATTTTATTTTGCGTGTCTCCAAGGCCGTTCTGGATTGCGGGCACTACATAGTTATAAAAAGCTGCTGAAACTGCATTAAATTTTTGCTCTAAAGTGCTTAGTGGATTGGCTAAAATATTGCTTTTGAAATATTCATAGCCTTTTTCGCCCTGTCTTTGCTCTGAATAAACTGTTATTTGTTGACTGCATTTATTAGTTTCTTTTCCGCTTGAATTTATCCAGCCCAAAGAAAGGCAATTCTTACCGCTCAATTTTTCATAAGCAATTCTGGCCACACTGCCATTACAACAGCCAGCTTTTTGCTCTACCTCATCAAGCAAGTTCGGTTTTACAGTAACTGGCGTCATGTCCAAGGACGGTTCAATAGCTTTTATGTTTTCCTTTGATTGAGTTAAGCCAAAAGCGGCGTTTTCAATATTGCGCAAAACATCAGTGAATGGAATTAATTGTTCAAACGCTCTTTTTATGTTGTTAGTTTCAAAGCATTTCAAAGCGCAAAGAAAAGTTGTGCTGTTAAGGCAAACCCCCTGCCCACATTTATAGGTATCGCCAATCCCTCTGGGACCTAGCTTTGTGTAAATATAATTCTCAATAACATCCCTTAAAGCCGGAATAGCGCCTGTTTTCTTGCCTGCTGCATCTATTAATTGAAAATCATTGCTAATCTGGTTTAGTTTATTTTTGATATCCGGGCTAATGTTATACTTTCCAGCATTTCTAATAAAATCTTGAATAATGGAAAGAAGGCCATTTGGTCCAGTAAGCACGTTTAATTGGTTCTCAATGTTTGGAGCAATTTTTACAATGCCCTTAGAATCTGCTTTTAAGGTTATGATTTTATCTATTGTGGAACTGGCTGTTTGAGACTCTTGATTTTCTGGAGAAGTTTCAGGAAAAGGAGCTCCCCAATTTTTTTGCATTGCATTAAAAGCATCTTTTAAGTTTTTTGCCATTGCATTTAATGCGTCTGCTGTGCCTATTATAGCCGCGCTAAATTTTCCTCTGTTGTCATTAAAGTATTTAATTTGCGCCAAACCTTCGTTGTAGGCATTATAGCCATTTCTGTAAATAAGTTCGTGATTTTCAAAACATTGATATTTATCTTTGTAAAAATCTCTTAAAGCGCAGGGCTGGTTAGTGCCATTGCAAGTGTTGGTTTGGCAAGTGCTTTGACAAGTTGTTTGCTGGGCAAAGCAATTGCCATTGCAATTCGGATAACAATAAGACAGTATTGCAGCCAAGGCCTTGGGAATTGCAAATAAATTTTTAGCTACAGCTGATATTTTTTGCTTTAAATTATCAAAGATATTGACAGCAACTGGGGCTGTTTTAGGGTCAATATTACTGCCTGTCTCCAGTGGCTTACACTCTGAATAGGTTCTCCGGCAAGCAGCGCTGCTAAAACATTGCTGATCGGTTTGATAATTAGGGCTTTCCTCGCAACTGCACCATGGCCATGCATATGAAGGATCGATGTAAGAAAGGTCGCGGCATCTTCTAATAATTCGGTTTGGGTCTTTGCAGTGTGCCTCACAAGTTTCCCGAGTTTCATTACTGAAGTAATATGATTCGCATACATACCTTGGCCATCCAGAGCAGCTATATTTTGTGTCAACTGGCGGTGGCGCGCCTTCGCACCCACTATCAATACATGATTGTATATCTGGAAATGTATCTGGGTAACCAGCATCTGCTGGCCTCTCTTCACATCTAGTAAGAAAACAAACATACACTGTAGAGGCCTCCTCGTTCATACATGTAGAAGAACATCCGTCTCCGTTTCGAGTATTACCGTCATCGCATTCTTCCACGCCAGACCATCTATAACGATCCCCACACCTTGCATTCCTGCATCTAACGCAAGAGTCTGTAATAATAGTATTGCCGTCATCGCACTGCTCTGTGCCCTCAACAATTCCATTACCGCATTGAGGTGCCGCAACGCATGTGTCGTTGCAATTTGATGTTGTGAAAGAACCATTAGCATCTATTGCACATGAACCACCAGGCCCAGAGCATGAATATCTGTCTTGAGTGGCACAAGAAGTGCAAGAGCAAGTTGAACTCAAGCAAGTATCACATAATGCAACATACTTATCATAATCTGCTCTGGTCCCTGCGTTACACATTGTGCCCAAACCGCAGCAACTATTTCCTGTTTGCCAAGGCGATTCGTCAACGCAACAATTAGTATAATTTTTATAATCTTTTTCGTTAGGGTATATTAAAGTTTGATAAATTCCTCCTTCACAATAATCTCTTAAAACTATTGACATTAAACAATCTGGCTGATGCGTAACAGGGCTTGGCGGACAGGAGGCAATTGAGCAAATAGCATTAGGGTGGCTTGCTGTTGGAGTTCCATAAATAATTAAATCAATAATTTTATTGGCAATTTCGTCCCAGGTTTGATTATCTCCGATTTGGTTGGCTACTTTTTTTATATCTTCAAGAAATGCTTCTGCTTGAGCTATTTTATAAACCACGATCGGACTTTCCGGAGAAACTCCTAAGCTAATTGCCTTTTTTACGTCCTCAAATTTTGGCATATCAGCTTGAATAACTTTTATTCTTTCGTCCCAATCTTCAAAAGCAGCTTCTCCTTCATAACCCTCGCTTGTAATTTTATTTTCAATCTCAGTATCGCTTAGCAGGGACTGACTCGTCCACCACAAATCGCTCCAAAATTTATTACCTAATTCTACGTTATTTAAATTATCAACGCACGAAAAAAGATTATTTGCATAAGCACTAATATCGTTAAGCTTTTTTTCAAGGAAAAACCTCTGAGTGATTGTTTGTTGACCAATAAGTTTGAAAAATTCAGGAACACGCGTATTAATCGATCCTCTGGTCCAATCCCAACCCCTATCTTTATCCCAAAGCGGTCTGTAGGTACCGTTTATATCCTCTTGCATCGCAGAAAGAGGGTTGATAATAGGCCCAAAACCAAGGGCTTTATTAACATATGTCTTGGTTTCAAGGAATCTGTCAGACATATTCAAGCCATCTTTAATCATTTCATTCCAAAGTTCATCCCATTTTTCCTGCCCATAAAGCGCCACAGCTAAATGCTCCCAATATTCGCGCCAGCTGTCTTGCTCGTAAGTTAATTTACAAGCACCGCTTGTACCATAACATGATAATTGGCAGTCTTTAACAATTGGCCCGCCCGGGCATCCTCCTGGCTCAAAACAAGATAGATCATCACAGCCAACAATTGCTTTTCTTATATAATCTGGATCAGTTAATTCAAAAAAGTTTTTTAAATCAGTAACAACTGTTGCTTCTGCAAAACTTTTAAGAATATTGAACCATTTGCATCCATCAACACCGTTGTTCGGCGTTACCATGTTAGGAACATAACAATTAAAACTACCGCTTGGATTTGGCGCCAAACCACCGCCCAATGGCAACTGAACTGCATCCCTGCTACAATGAAACCTTAGCTCGTCTGTGCGAAACCCGCCTATTTCTGTTACTCTGCTCTGCCATTCCCCAAGCCCTCCCCCTAATGTTATTTTATTAACTACTCTGCCGTCTTTTAGAGTTACTGCACCCCTAATATCATTTAAAAACTCGTCGACTGAACGAAAAGCCAATTGAACGTTGTCTAAAATGTTATTTAAAACTGCTTTTTTGGGGTCATTGGGATTAAACAAAAAGGCAATTTCTGGCTCGGCCTTAAAAGAACTACGCATCATTTCAACATCGTTCCTTATTTTCTCATTAGTTTTTAAGGCCTCGGTTTTGGCTGTTGAAAATTTTAAATTATTTTGGGCAAAATTAGCCAACATATCCTGCATGGCATTGGTGGCCTGCTTGGCCCTGTCTGAATTTAAAAGAGCTGTAGCTGCCACCCCACCCAAAAGCCCATCTCCTGCGCTTAAAGCATCACCGCCTTTTTCAACAAGCCAGCCAATGTTGCCTCCTTTTCCAACGCCAATATCTTGAATTTCTTTTCCTAAATAATTAGAAGTTAAAGCCCCGCCCCCATAAATCAAAACATCGCTCCACTTCAAGCCCAGGTCTGTAAAACTTTTAAACATACTAGAAACCTGGCCCATTACATTAAACAAATCGCTCAAAAAATCAAGCCCAGAGCTTAGGGTTTCTTTAATAACTGTGTAAATTTTAAAGGCCTCGTTAATGATTTTAGCAATATTTAAAATTTTCTGAATAACTGTTAAAAATCCGCCCGGCACAAACAAAGCAGCCACATCCAGCAAAGAAACAGAAAATTTTACTTCACCCAAACGCAAAGAGCAGTTTGTGCGGCAATTTTTAACAAACAAACAATCAGAAAACGGATCAGTTGAATTAAAAATTTTGTAAGCTAAATAAACTTCCTGGGCAGCGGCGTCCTGCAAGCGGTTTAAATAAATGCAAGCAGTGTTTTTAGCCAATTTTTTCCTTTCACAATCAAGCCCGCTTTGGCAATTGTCATCTCCGGGCAAAGGAATTGATAGTTCACAAACCTCTGGCAAGTATGGATTTGGAATAGTTAACTCACCCGTGGAAGTGGCTAAAGAAATCTGGCTTTTCACTTCTTTGCCGTTTAATTTTAATTTAATTTGAGAAAAAGGATTATTACATTTTTCATTGGCATCTTTTCCGCCAACACAAGGAAAGAGCGTAAAGCCAGCCAATTTAAAATCGCCTTGCTCAGTTAAAACAATGTCTGGTAAAGACGCTTTTTTAACTAAATTCTTCAACCAAGAGGCAACATCAGAAATGCCAAAGGCCTGGACTGGCTTTGTAGAAGGAATAAACTGCAAAAACAAAGATAAAATAACCAAACAGCAAACAAACTTATTAACTTTTTTTAGAAAATTATTTTTCATTTTGTTTTTAAGCTCCTTAATGGAATGTCTCCGTCAGCCATTCTTTCAGCCATTGTATCTAAATGATCAGAAAATCTATTAGTAATGCATTGGGCAACAGTGGAGCAACACACCCCCATTTTTTCAATTGCTTCTGCCACCGTGCCGGGCAACACCACATTAGAGGTTAAAGAAAACTTTTCTTTATAACAGCAAGCATTGCCTTCTTTTATTTCGTAAGGATTGCCGCTTTCATCTTTTTCTCGGCATTTATATTCTGTGATTTGATCTTGAGCTACTACTCGGCATTTTTTGCACTGAACCATTTTTGTTACATCAGTTGTAGTAGCACCTTTTTCATCAACACCAGCAAAACAGCAAAATGTGTGGATATTGTTATTGTCTTCGCTTATTGGATACTTTTCTGGCTTGGGAGTTTCTCCATTAGCAACGTTGCATTGGGTTGTTTTGTTGTCCACTTCACGACATCTAGGCTGACAGGCCTGGCCATTAACAGAACAGCATTGTTTTTTGCCGTCAGTTGTTATTCTAAAAACTTCGCTTTCTGGATGTTTGCAATCAGCATTGCTTGTGGCTTCTGGTTTAACATCATAACAGGGCCTGGTAATTTCGTCTGCTGTTTTTTGGCCCACCTCAAACCCAAAAAACTGGGCAATTGCCTGGGCTGCTTGCTTGGGCCAATCAACTAAGACAGTTTCCAAGCCATCTTGAATTTTTTGCACTGCTTTTAAGGCACCTTGGTTTGCCCAATTAGCCATATCGGTTGCTTGTTCAGCAGCCTTAAATAAAGGAGCGTCCCAGCCAGTTATAGCCCCTATAGTATCAACTAGGGGCTGGTTCAAGGCAGTATTATTGGCTAAGGCATTCATTAGGCTTGTTTGGTTATTATCAATACCAAATAATTCTGGCAAAGATAAATTTTTTGTTAAATATGTTTCTGCTAAGTCAACGGGCGTTGAACCCAAAATTTCAACCAATTTATTGTAATAACTCGGGTCAAGCGCTGATCCCACGCCAACATCGCACCAAGAACCATTACCACAAATCAAATTAGCAATTGTTTTATTACCCAACCCATTTTTTATTATAGTGCTAATAGGCGTTTGCATAAAATCTAATGTCGCTCCAAAATCAACCTTGGCTTGATTTGGCTCTTTAAAAGCAAGCACTAAGCTAGAACCAAGGCCTTTGTAAAGGTAATAGGTTATTATTTTTTCACTGGGCGTTCCTTTGCCTTCAATGCCCAAAACAGAACCAAAGGGATAAACTTTTGTTGCATCAAATATAAGTTCCAGTTGCTTGGCTGGTGGGGAAATAGCAGTAGAGATAATGTTATTGGCACTAAAAACTGCAGGGATAGGCGCTTGGCAAGAATTTATGGCATTACCAGCTTGCAAACAATTGTTTGCATCATTATTAACATAAAAAGCAAAGGGCGGGATATTGTCTGGCATTGTTCGCTGTAAGTCTCGTAAAGCACTCACTGGGTTTTTTAGCTCCATGTAATTTAACAGCTGGTTTAAAAAAGCTGGCTTTTCACCCACTTTATAGCAAAGGTCTGGATTAGCTGCATCACAGCAAAATCCCTGGCCAGCTTCAGAAACAAACCTTTCGTTGTCGCGGCAGTCTTCTTCACTGCCCTCATGCAGTTCATTAGCTAACATATCAAACATAATAATGAATTCTTTGGGCCTGATAAAATATTTTAATGGCACATCAAGTCCCGCAATCTCCTGAAGGGTGTTGTTTAATACCTTGCATAAAATATATTCGTCAGCCCCGCCTGCTTTGGAATTAGCAATAATTTTTATTTGATCAGCTAGGGTAAATGTTTCGGTTGTATCTACTGTGTATGGTATTGAAGTGCTAATTTTATCAAAGTTATAAGCCCGAACGCTGTCAAAAGTGTAGTCAGGGTTTTTTCTCTCAAAGCTTTCAATAACATTTGGGCAAACAAACTTTTCTATAACCCCATAAGGAGTGCTGTTTAAAATTTCATCCTGGCTTAACAAATCTTTAATTGTTGGCTGGCCCATGCCACCAGCCAACAAAGCAAGCGCGGTTGATAGGCCAAGCCCGCCTTTAGCTTTTTGGTCAGTGATTTGTTGCTGGGTAATGCCAGTATTTTTAGCAGCAGCTGCAACATCATTAGAAAGAGCTGGGAAATAATCTAGCATATCCACGTAAAACTTGGCTTTTACATTCGGGTCTGTTTCATTTTTAGCTGCTTCAAAAAGCAAAGTGTAAAAAATAGAATTTTTTGCTAAAGAATTGCATATCCTGCAAAAATTTTCTTTGGTATTGTCACCTAAAATACGCCCGTCTGGGCAGTTATATTGGCAAAAACACTTGCCATCACCTTCTAATTGAGTGTTTAAAAGATTGCACGAGGCATTAACCGTGGCTTTAATAAACGAACCAATGGTTGGATTATTGCCTATTTGCACTGTTAATGGGTTTTTGCAAGCATAGTTTATAAACGTGCACCAAGGCATTATATCTTTTTGCTGCTGAGATAAGGTTTTGCTTATTGTTGGAATAAAACCAAAAGTGTTTGTGTAAGCGCTTTTACATAAAGCAGATGCTTTGTTCCCGCCTGATAAAACCGGCAAGTCCCCGCAAATTAAATCCTTGGGCGTTCCTTGAACAAGCGCTGTCATGGCAGCCACATCAGAATGCGGGAAAAATAAACTTAACAATGGCTTTTCAAACCAGCTCGCTGTTTCCAAACACCTTGGTTCTCCATTAATTTCCACGCAAACTTGGCTTAAAGCCTTGCTGACAGTACCCGCTAAAATGTTAACGCCGTCGCAAAGCCGCGTTTCTGCTTCATTTTTAACTGCTTTCTGGCACATTATTTGCAACTCTTGCCAAGGGGTTGTTTTTAGGGCTATGTCAATTTTACAAATTGCATCGCCTGTTGATTGGGGCACTTTTATTGTTTTTATTACCACATCGGGGTTGCCGTCCCAAGTTATGCCTGTTGGTAAATCATATTCCAAAGTTATTTCAACGTCTTTTCCATCATCTGTTTTGGCAGCCTTATAGTTATTACAAAAATTATCAAGCTCGTCAGCTATATTGCTTTGCAAAAAGCTAGAAAGCTGGCTGGGCAATATATCCTTAACCGAGGTTGTTAAAAATTTTTCCATGCCTTGCTGAAACCCAGAAATTCTATTCCAATAATAAAGCAAGGGAGACATGAAATGATCTTCCACAAAAACCCTTGAATAAGCCAAAGCCGCCTGCAAAGCGGTTTCTGTGAAAGCCACTGCCAATTTTTCTGCATAATTCACAAGCCCCCCTGCCACCCATGTTCCCATTTTTTGCTTATTAGATATTGTGTCGCGCGCGGCTTGAATGTCTTGAGCTAAATTATCGCTATCAAAACAAGCATAATCGCCTTGCACTTTAATATCTGGTAAAATACTGCCGTCTTTTTCAATTGTTCCGTGAAAAGATTTTGCTTCCCATGAATAATTAGCCTCTCGACAAATATTGGCAACGCCCCCAGCGCTAATATTTTTAGCGCCGTCAAAATAATCTATTCCCTTAACAGGTCCGCTGCCTTTTGATATATCTATTTTTAAATTTTCATTCCAAAAAAAACTTTTTGGTATATATTTATTAGAAGATAAATTATTAATTTCATCTGGCGTCATTTGAACGCACTTGCCTGGCTCATAATCAGCCCGCTTGTCTGTTGGTAAATTATTGTATTCGCTAATTTCTGTTGGTGTAACTTGATAAATATATCCCTGTTCAAATTTTTGGCTAAAACACTCTGACATGGTTAAGTGTTCAATGCCAATGCCCATACTATCTAATTGGGTTTGGGCCCATTCGTGCATTGGTTGGGCCACATATTTATCAGTTAAATTTTGGGCTAAATTATTAGAAACCTGCTTAATATACGCCTTGCTAGAGCTAACAGTGTTTTCAAACCAGCCATTAACGCTTTCAATTTGCCCCCTGATAAAATCAGGCAAAATATCCTTCATTTGCTTATTTAATAAATCATTAAGCGCTGGAATTTGCTCGTCAAAATTGCGCGTTAAGGTTTTATTTAAAATAGCGTCATAAATTTCCAAGGCTGGCGTGTTTAAGAAATCACCGATTGTTTTGTCTGGAGGGAAAAGCGTATCTTTAACAGTTGTGTTTAAAATGTTTTTAATATCAGGCAAATAATCATCCAGGCCCTTAGTGAAAAGATTGGCAATAGCTTTGGAAAGAAAGTTTGGTGGAACGCTATTTGACATTAAATTTTTAACGCAATAACAGCAAGTATTTGTTAGCCCAGAACAATCTCCATTTGCCATATTAGCTGCAACCTTTTGGGCGGTTTCATCGTCTGTTTTACAACCAGCTTGCACGCCGCATTTTCCTAAAAACTTTTTAATAAACCTTGTGTTAGCATCGTCCGTAATTGCTTCTCTGGTGCCATCAAGAGCAGCCCTAGCTAACTCATCTAACTTCTGGGTAATAACAGCCATTAAGTTTTGGGCTGCTCCGCTATTTTTAGCTGATGCAATAACCTTGGCAATTTGGTCTTGGCTTAAAACATAGTTGGCAGAACCAAAAGCTGAAGCCAAACAATCCCTAAAAACCCCTTCAATGTCTTCTAAAGACAGGTCGGTTAACAAAGAAAACAAATTAAACCTTTGGGCGTCTCTGGCAATGGCTCTGTTTTTTTCTGTAACTTGAGTGGGCTGAACCCCAATAGGGTCGCGGGTAATGAAAAAGAAAGTAGCAGCATCCTCGCCCACATATTGATAAATACTATTGCTTTGGGCAAAAGCAAAATTAGTTGCAAGTTTTGAGGCCAAAGAAGAAAGCGGAACAAACAGTGCTTTTAATCGAGCAAACAGCTTGTTTTTGCTTTGGCTTTCAACAATAGGAGCTGGAGTGATTGGCGCGCCTTCAAAGGCTGCTCCTTTATATTCTTGAATGGCCACTTTATACCCAGCGCTTTGCCACTCTTCTAACTGCTGGCTAAAATCATAAGCCCACATTCCTGTAGCTTGGCTAGTGGTAAAATCAATTCTATTGGCATCTAAGGCCTTGGCAATTAAAGAGGCGCTGTCTAAAAAGCGTGCATCAATGCGAGATTTTGCCTGCAGTTTTGCTTGCTCCTCCTGAATTTTTATAATCCTAAATTTAATTAAATTGCCAACCTTGAATTTTGGTGCAGGTTCGCCCTTTGGGACAATGCAATTTGTTGGAGCACTGTTAAAAGAAATATCGTTCTCTTTTATGGGGCGCCAACACGAGTCCTTGTCATCGCAGGCACGATTATTATTTTTCTGGCACACTTCATAAAGCCCTGTTGCTGTATTCTTTCTCACATCTTTTAAGTCACACATTGGATAGCCGTCTTTGTCTTTTTTTGTGCCACAATCATCAGCTTGCGTGGAACAAAGCCCAACATTTTGCTTAATCCAAACAGGAGTTTGGTTGCCGCCAAAAATGCCTGGCACCTGATTTTGATTGTATTTCTCTTTATGGTTAAGCCCAGCAACGCAACGAGGATTTGTTAAGCTCCAATCAGAATAGCCAAACGATTCGCCGCATTGGCAGTTCTCAAGCAATTTTTGAATTTCCTCAACCAAGGGCACTACTTTTTTTAAAGCATCAGCGGTTTCTCGCAAGGGTATTTCCGCCCTATATATATAGGGAGTGCTTTGGCTAACAACAAAATTTGTTGGCATCTTGCAACCATTTTTTTTATCTGGATTGCTATCATCCTTTATATCTCTTAAATAATTGCCCTTTTCGTCCGTGGCCCCCCCATAACCATCGGTGTAGCAAAACCGATTTTGCATTTTTTCAATATAACGGCCCTGGTCATCTTTATAAACCTTTTCTTCTAAGTTAGCTACAGCGCCTGTTAAAATGGCCTTAAATGGCACCTTTTCAGCCATGATTGCTTCTTGGTCGTATGGATTAGACGTTACATCAATAGCAACGTTTTCTGGTTTTGGCGCTTTTAAAGTTAAAGAAAGCAACTGGGGGTTAATGGCATACAAAACCAAATAAGCGCAAAGTAAAATAAAAATACCGAGCATGGCATTGCCTGCCATTTGCTTGGCTAAAATAATTAACCTTGGCTTTGATAAAGAAACAAGATACAAAACCCCGGAAGCCAAAAGCGCTGTTAAAGCAGCCCCCAAAGAAATAAAGAAAACCAGCTTAAAAACATAGCTTACAATAAAGCCAATTTGTTGGGGCTCTGGTAAATTTCTATAATCACTAAACCTGCCCAAGCCAGGTATA
>JAQURU010000045.1 GCA_028715435.1 Minisyncoccota bacterium | reverse complement strand
AAATTGGTTCTATGTTTTATTAGTGATGAGTCGGGTTTTAGAAAATAAAGCACCGTTTAAAAATTTGTTAGGGTTTGCATCAGTTGTTGATGAAAAAGGCGAAGAAATGCATAAGTCCAAAGGCAATGCTATTTGGTTTGATACTGCTGTAGAAAAGATCGGGGCGGATGTTATGCGGTGGATGTACGTGGTGCAAAATCCGGCCACTAATATGCGGTTTGGCTATAACGTAGCGAAAGAGACTGAGCGGAAAATATTGACCTTGGTGAATTGCGTAAAGTTTTTTGAAACATATGCTGATAAGCCAAAAGTCAAAAGTCAAAAATCAAAAATACGAATCAAAAGTCAAAATTTATTAGACCAGTGGGTTTTGAGCAGGTTGCATAACTTAATTAAAGCAACAACTGAAAGTTTAAATAAATTTGATGCAATGAAGGCTACTTTAGCTATTGAAAACTTTTGGATCAATGATTTGTCACTTTGGTATGTAAGGCGTTCGCGCAAGCGATTCCAAGCATCCGAAAGCCAGAAGGATAAAGAGCAAGCTGAAAACACTTTTTATAATGTTTTATTAACCACGGCCAAGCTTATTGCGCCTTTGATGCCATTTTTAGCTGAGAGTATTTATCAAGCTCTCCGAGACCCGGTCTCGGGAGTCTTAGAGACCGGGTCTCTGCTGGATTTTCCTCAGTCCGTTCATTTATGCCAATGGCCAAAAGCAAACAACGGATTTATTGATGAAAAAATAGAAAGAGATATGCAGGACGCCAGAGATATTGTTTCTTTGGCTTTAGCTAAAAGAGCAGAGTTTGGTATTGGAGTGAGGCAAGCACTACGAAAAATCAAAATTCAAAAATCAAAATTCAAAAATATAAGTCAGAATTCAAAAGTTTTAGATTTAATTAAAGACGAGATTAATGTGAAAGAGATTGTTTTTGACGAGACAATAAAAGACGAGCTTGAATTAGACATAACAATTACCGATGAACTAAAAGAGGAAGGGCAGGTGCGGGAGATTATTCGCTATATTCAGGACTTGCGCAAAAAAGCAGGTTTAACTCCAAGCGACACAAATATTGTTATTAATTATTTTACTAATAACAACTTAAAAGAAATTTTACAGAAAAATAAAGTGGAAATTTTATCAGCCACTCGTTCAAAGGAATTAAGGGAGAACAAAAACAAAACAGGCAATTTTTTAGCCCAAGCCGAATTTAAAGTTGCCAACCAAGATATTTGGCTGGCTTTGCAGAGATAATTCTATGGGGATCTTAGATAAAATTCCAAATTTATTTGGGGAGTCAGGGGCAAGGCTTAGAAAAGCCAGCCTAAAAAGGTTTGATAAAAAGGTTCTTTTTCCTGGCAGAAGCGAATTTGTTAAGAGAGAAGATATTATTAAAAAGATAACTTTGGATAAAAACCGTATTCCTAAAACCGGTTGGGCAGAAAGCATTCGGGGCAGTTATTCAAGCCAGGCAAAGCGCAAATTGTTAGCTGAAGAGCTTTTTCCAAAAGAAAAGTTTGGTGATTTTGTTTCTAAGAAAAAATTTCAAGAAACAATGCGCGAGTTAGAGCAAAAAGGCAAGGCCTTCAAACCTTCAATGGAAAAATTCCAATCTCAACAACGCTTCGACTATTTAAAAAGAAAATCCGGCCTGTAGCTAATATGGCGCACGAGCATTACAGAACAAAAGGAATTGTTTTAGCCAAAGAAAATTCTGGTGAAGCAGACCAGATTTTTATTTTATACACCCAGGATTTTGGCAAGGTTGAGGTGGCGGGAAAGGCAATTCGCAAAATTACATCAAAACTGAAAGCAGGCATTGATCTTTTTTATTTTATTGAACTTGAATTTATCCAAGGAAAAAATCGCAAAACATTAACTGATGCCATTATTATTGATAAGTTTCCAAACATAAGAAAAAACATTGAAATGCTGGATCTTGCTGGCCAAATAGCTTTTGTTGTTTGCTCTTTCGGCCATATTCAGGAAAAAGACGAAAAAATTTGGGAGCTAATTGCTAAGTCGTTTTTTGCTTTCAATAATTATGAACTTGGAAGTTTAAAGCATTACTTTTTGTGGAATTTTTTGGTATTGCTTGGATATGCTCCCGAGCTTTATAATTGTTCGGTTTGCTCAAAAAAGCTTTTGCCTGAAACATTGTTTTTTTCTCCTCAAAATGGCGGAGTGGTTTGTAAACGATGCTGTGATTTTCCTGCCCAGGGTATTTCCGTTGAAACAGTTAAACTGATAAGATTTTTTCTTTTAGAGCCAATTGAGCAGATAAAACGGCTTAACGTTTCTGAAAAGGTTCTGCAAGATTTAGATAAAATATTTAGTTGTTATTTTGATTTTTTAACAGAAAAATGAGAGAAGCAGCTTGACGGGATTTTTATGTGGGTATATGATGGGGTAGTGCCTTCAAATCCGAGGGCTTTTTATTTTTTAATTTTTCGCGGGAGGGTTTGTGATGCCTAACAAAGCGCAGAAGTGTAGCAATCAATCGGCCGTAATGAGAGGCTTCAGGCAATTAGAGGCAAGGATGTTTAGAGATATCGATAAGAAAAATGGAAGGAAAAACAACCACAATCACCAGCAAAAGGGAAAACCTCGCTGAAAGGGGGTAACATGAGACCGTCGACAGTTAAGCCGGCGGTTTTGTATTGAAGTTGTCAAGTAAAAAGAGTAAGATAAGATTATAAACATTTCAATATAATATATGCGCAAGTTTTTAACTTTCTTTTTTGTTTTAATGGCTTTTTTAGCAGCCATTGCTTTTTGGTATTGGAGAGGCAATATTTACTCCAAAGAGGTTTTAAAATTAGAAATTTTAGGGCCAGAGAACATTCAAGCAGGCCAGGAAATTGATTACACGGTTAAATTTAAAAACAATGGCAAAGCCCGCTTGGAATCAGTTGAGCTTGTTTTTGAATATCCAAGCAATGCTTTGCCTGTTGGTGAAACAGCCCAAAGAATTGTGAAAAAATTAGAAGATATTTATCCGGGCGAGGAACGTTCAACCGTTTTTAAGGCAATTGCTATTGGTAAAGAAGGAGACACAGTTCAAGCCCAGGCCTCGCTTTTTTACAATCCCAAGAACCTTAAAGCCCGCTATGAATCAAAAACAAACTTAACCACAAAAATCACTTCAGTTCCCTTAACCTTAGAATTTGATTTGCCTCAGAAAGTTGAACAGGGGGATGATTTAAATTTTACAGTAAATTACTTTTCTAATATGGATTTTGTGTTGGAGAATTTGCGTTTAAAAGTTATTTATCCCACTGGGTTTTCTTTTGTTAGTTCGCAGCCAAAGGGAATTGATATTGCTGAATGGTCTTTGCCAACTTTAACCCAAGCTAATGGGGGCAGGGTGAAAATTTTAGGCGCCATCAATGGGTCCCAGGGCGAAAAAAAGGTTTTTAGAGTTCAGCTTGGTGTGGTTAAAAACGAGTCCTTTACATTATTAAAAGAAACAATAGGCACAGTTGAAATTTCAGAACCGTCTGTTTTTATTTCCCAAATGATCAATGGCTCTCAAGCAGGCGCTGTTAGCGTTGGTAGTTTGTTGCACTATGAAGTTTATTTTAAAAATATTGGGGCTAGCCCGTTGCAGAAAAAATTCTTATTGGTTAAATTAAACAGCGATTTTTTTGACTTGAGCAGTTTAAGGGCGGAAAATGGAGCAATAGGTGCGGGAGATAACTCTATAATTTTTGATTGGCAGGATATTCAATCCTTGCGATTTTTAGACGCCAGTGAAGAAGGCAAGGTAGAGTTTTGGATAAAAACCAAAGATCCGTCTTTTAGTAAAAGAATTGAAATGCCTGTTTTGCGCAATTCCGTTTCTTTTAGCGGGGTGGAGAAAGTTTTCGAAACAAAAATACAGGGAAATACTGATTTTGCTCAAAAAGTTATGCGACAGGACGATGTTTTTGCTCCTTTAGGGCCTATTCCTCCTCAAATTGGCACTAGCACCACATACACTGTTTTTTGGCAAATCAAGAATTATTGGAATGGCTTGGGCAATGCAAAAGTTAAAACCATTTTGCCAGGCAATGTTCGTTTAACCGGGCAAACGATTCCTCAAGGAGCTTCTTTAACATTTGATTCTGTTTCCAGGGAGGTTGTATGGTCCATTGGTGATTTAAGTGCTTTTCAAGGATTTGGAGACACACCATTCACTTTGGCTTTTCAAATTGCTTTAACCCCGGACATTTCCCAGCTTGGCCAGGCAGTTCCTTTAATTGGTGCGGCTTATTTCACAGCTGAAGATAAATTTTCTGGTGCGCCAATAGCTGCCCAGGCTGAAGCTCAAGATACGACTTTGCCGTTTGACGATACAGTGAATGGCGACAATGGCATTGTAAGGCCGCAGTAAAATTAAAAAATATGGCAGCAGAGCAAAAAAAAGATAAAATGCAACAAATTATATCATTGTGTAAGAGGCGCGGTTTTGTTTTTCCTGGTTCGGAAATCTATGGTGGCTTGGCTAATACTTGGGATTTCGGCCCTTTGGGCATTGAATTGGTTAATAACGTTAAACAGCTTTGGTGGAAACGGTTTGTTCAAGACAGGGAAGATATTGTTGGCATTAGTTCTGCCATTTTAATGAACCCAAAAGTTTGGCAGGCTTCGGGACATTTAAAGGGTTTTACTGACCCATTAGTTGAGTGCAAAAAATGCCATGTGCGCTTGCGGGCAGACCACTTGAAAGAAAATTATAACAACCAGTGCCCTGAATGCGCTAATAAGGAGTTTACGCAAGAAAAGCAGTTTAACCTAATGTTTAAAACCCATATTGGCCCAGTTGATGATGAAAAATCAGTTGTTTATTTACGGCCAGAAACCGCCCAAGGAATGTTTGTGAATTTTGCTAATGTTCAAAACACAACGCGCTTAAAGCTTCCTTTTGGCATTGCCCAAATTGGCAAGGCCTTTAGAAATGAAATCACGCCCGGCAATTTTATTTTCAGAGTTTTAGAATTTGAGCAAATGGAAATTGAATATTTTATTACCGAGTCAGATTGGGAAAAATATTTTAGCCAGTGGCAGAACGAAATGGAAAAATGGCTTTTGGATCTAGGCGTTAGCAAAGAAAACTTTGTTGTAAGAGAGCATGCTAAAGAAGAACTTTCTCATTACTCGAAAAAAACCATTGATTTTGAATATAAATATCCTTTTGGCCAAAAAGAATTATATGGTTTGGCCTATCGAACCGATTTTGACTTAAAAGCCCACAAACTTTCTTTGGATGGGATGGTGCCTCATTGCTTGGAGCCCACTTTTGGCGTGGAGCGAACTATTTTAGCTTTATTGTGTGATGCTTATTGTGAAGAAAAAGACAGAATTGTTTTAAAGCTGAAGCCAAGTTTGGCGCCTTACAAAGTGGCAGTTTTCCCGCTTTTAGCTAACAAACCAGAATTAGTTGATAAAGCTAGAAAAGTTTTTGAAATGTTAAAAAATGATTTTACCGCTATTTGGGATGACAGGGGCAATATTGGCAAGAGATATTTTTCTCAAGATGAGATTGGGACACCGTGGTGTGTTACAGTCGACTTTCAGAGCCTGGAGGATAATGCGGTAACTGTAAGAGATAGGGATACT
>JAQURU010000044.1 GCA_028715435.1 Minisyncoccota bacterium | reverse complement strand
CAGGGGCCTGCAGAATCCTCTGGCAAGGTAAACATAAGCCCATCAAGCAAGCAAGTCAAACAGGAAACAGTGGATAAAGCAGAGAGGGGTGTTTTGTTCGTAAAAACCCTCAAAATTACCGATGTTACACCGATGTTTTACCGATGCTCCGATATACCCGTTTTCTGGTCGCATTTCAGTCACATTTGGTCACATTGTGGTCAAAAACCATCCAACTTTTGTCCAACTTTCATCCAACCCCTTTTTGGTGCAGTTTTAGTGCAATTTAGTGCAATTTAGTGCAATATTTTTTTGCAAACTTTGTTTGTCTTATTTAGACTATATTCTTAATCATTCTTTTTAATTAATTCTTCTTAATGTATGGTTCATGGCGGTCCCGGACCGGAGTCCATCATGGTCTTTAACCGTAGACCACTATGGTCTACGGTGTTATGCAAAAGTTTGGGGTTAATTCGGTACATTGTGGCTGGCCAAGCGCCTCCTTTTACTGTATGCGGTTTGGTTTCAATTAATCCCAATTCAACCAGTTTCTTTCGCACCCGCTTGCATGTCGAGCTCCCAAATCCCAATGTCTCAAACCCCATCTTTCTGCCATATTTATCATTAAAGGAACGGTCGACATGCCAAAACCAGCCGTTTTTATCACCGCAACGATTGCGCAAATGGCAAAGCGCCACTAAAAAATCCCGTTCGGCGTGGCTTAGTTCGCGCAGTTTTTCATCCTCATAAATTTTATGTGGAGCAAAAAAACAATTTGAATGTTTTTCATTGGCTCCCAATTTGCTCTGATTCATAGTTTTCGTTAAATAACTCGGACACTTTTTCACTAATGGCAGTTTCTACTGCGCTGCCTGCTTCGTGGTTTATTGGATGAATAATTGGCAAGTTTTGGCTTCCAATCTTTTTTGTGGGATAAACAAGCCTGTAGCCTCCGTTTTGCCTGGTATAAACCGCCACCGATCCTATCCAAAATTTTTCATCTAAAACAAACGAAGCAAACCCCAGGAGGCCGTCCTTGGGTTTTATTGGATAAAATTGAATCTCACTTATTGAAGTTTGTTTTGAGTTCATAACTGTTCGCAACTTTTTCGTTAAAATTTTTGATTGAAGGCTCGCCTATGTAGGTGACTTTGTAGAGACTAAAAAGATTGTTGGCACGAAAAGAAGCCTCCTCATCGGAAATTTCCACGCCGTAGCGTTTTTTATATAATTCTTTAAATTGTTGTATGGCTTCTTGGGGCAACATAAAAGGCTGACCCCAGCTGGGAATCGGCCTTCATCTTGCTTTAGTTTAGTTATTGCTTTCTTAGTCGAGGCTCTCCTTGATCTCAGGAGGGAAAATTAATAATTTGAAAAACAAAAAAGGGACTACAACTTCTAGTCATCAAACAAAAAGCTGCTTGATAACAGAAGTCGTAGCCCCGTGTCATTTAGCCTGGTATTTCACAGGCGCCGTCAGACTAACTTCTAACTACATCTTAATAATAGCGCTCCCCAAAACTCGCCGTCAACAGGCCACCTGTGGATAACTCCCTTACAAAGAATTAACAAGAAGTTTACAAAAATTAAGTGCTTAATCTTTTCTCTGCTATTTTTATATATTTATTTTCCGTTTCAATTCCAATCCATTTTCTGTCTAAACGTTTTGCAACTACTGCTGTAGTCCCACTCCCAAGAAAGGGATCGAGTACGATGTCGTTTTTATTACTGCTCGCTAAAATAATTCTTTCCAATAAATTCTCTGGTTTTTGTGTGGGGTGAGCAGCCCTCCCAGTTTTATCTTTTATTCTTTCTTTCCCCTGAACTACTGGCATAATCCATAAATCTCGCATTTGTTTTTCAGACCCGTCCTTCGCTTTGTCTGGGTTCATTTTTTTAATGTCTGAATAATTAAATGTCCATTTTTTGCCCTTTGAAAAAAAGAGGACGTATTCACAAGAATGAGTAAAACTGCGGCGAGTCATACTGGGCATGGCGTTGTTTTTATGCCAGGTAATAATATTTCGAGGTGTAAATTCAAGCAGTTTAAGCACAGTAATTAATTCTCCTATATTGTGATAGGTGCATGAAACATAAATGCTTCCATTGAGTTTTAAAACCTTTTTACAAGCATTTAACCAGTCCTTTGTAAATTTTAAGTATTCAGTTTCTGTCATCTTATCCCATTTTTCATTCACCATAAACCAATCACCACCAGTTTTATTTCCAACCCACTTTAGCCCGTTGCCGGAAAGATTATAGGGTGGGTCGGCGAATATCAAATCAATACTCCCATTGGGTATTTCCTTTTCCATCACCTCTACGCAATTTCCTTTGTGAATTGTGTTTATTTTCATAATTTTTGCGTCCAATCATTTATAATTGTGGGAATTTTTCCATTCCACTCGATTGCATCTTTTGAAGCCGAAATTTCTGCCTTAATTATTTCAAATAATCTCCTCATATCTTGAGTAGAAAATCTTTTCTGCTTAAAAGTCATTAAAAGTTGTTTTATTTGGTCTATCGACAAAGGAATTATTGTTAAGTCTATTATTTCATTATTTATTGAATACTTTCTGTTATTAAAAAAAGTTAAAGCTGTATTCACATCTATTTGAGGCGCGACAAATAAGCCATATACATCTTTGTTTTTATTTTCAGATTGTATCTTGGCCACATGCCTTGGGACAGGCTCTGCCTCTGCGCTCCATTGGTTTGCCCGCACGATTAGTGTTACCTCTGTTGCCAAGATAAAATTTTCGTATTCAAAAACCATATCAGCTCTGTTTCCTGGTGCATGATTTATCGGCTGCAATTCTTCATCCAGTTTGAAATTTCTTGCTTCGTAGGGTTTGTTGGCCAAAGTATCGATGGCTAAAAAAACTCTCCACGTATTCCATTCAAGGTATGCTGGATAATAAGCTTCGCCTCCCAGAATCTGTTTTGTGAGAATTAAATCGTAAAAATTAATTATATCGTCAATTTGTTTTTCTTCTCTTTGGGAATAATAAAATTCTATTTCTTTCAATTTTAAGAGGTTTATTTCAACACTCTTTGTTTGTTGCTTTAATCCCACAATATCCTTTGCAGGGACGACTGTTTCTCCAACCAGCGTCAAAGACTCTCCTTGGCCAATTCTATCAAACAGCTCCTTCTCTTTGTTTTTTATAGTTTCTAAATGTTCCTCCAGATAATCTGCTTTATCACTTGGTAGGGCTGGCAAGGAATCACTCCACAAATAATCAAGATATTCTTTCTCTCCAATTAGATTCCATTTCTGAGATAGCAACGATTTTATTAAACCCTCTTTTTCTGTGACTGTTATAAGCTTGTCTCTGCTTACAGAAAATAAACCACTTTTTCTTAAGTATCGCGCAGTCAGATCAGCATAATCTCGCAGTGTGGCAATCTTAAGCAAAAGGTAATAATCAAGAAATACTTTTTTGGCCTCCGCAATACCTTTGCCTTCTTTTACTGTTTTAACCAGGGCTAATTGTGCCCTTCTTGCCTTTATTGTTTTTGAGCCTTTGCCACTCTTGGTAATATTTATTAATAAAGCCTTAGCTTCTTCAGAAATCAAAAATGCAGAATCTTTTTTATGGCCGTTCCAAAGTTTTTTTATTAATGAAACCCTTTCTTTTATATCTTCATCAAAAACATCGCTAAGTTTCGCTAATTGAATTTTTACATAGAATTCTTTTCTTTTAACTCTCCCTTCGATTTTGCTTCGTTTGATCCTATAATCCTTTATCTGTCGAATCATCTTATCCACATCCTTCATTCGGATTGTAGTGTTCAAAAATATACTTATTTCTTCCTTTGATAATCCCTGCAGATCATGAACCGTTTTTAAACTGACAATAAAAGGGAGCACAGAAACATTTTTAAATGCATCGCCATTTTGTTTGGGAAGTGCACATGGTTTTTGGTATTTAAGTAATTGTCTGAGAAAAACTTCATCCTCAATATCTGGATTATCCAAAAGTGATTCTCCCGCCTTAGTTATTATGACTGGCTTTCCTGAAGATTCATAAGTGAAACAGAATCCAAGTTGGTTTAAAATAGATACCCATTTCCGAGCATGTTCTTGCTTTCTGGCACTGGTCATTGCGGCATAGTCGCTACTATCCATTTCATAAACTTTGTGCTCTATAAGTAGGTCAAAAAACTTTTCCTGCTGGGATGTATTCCATTCCTGTCCTTCAAAGTGGTCCTTAAGAACCTGCAGTCCGTCTCTTAGCCTATCGGGATTACGGACTGTAGTTGACCCGATAGTCCATTGAAAATATTTCATAAATTTATTTTGTTACTTTGCAATAAAAGACTCTTTCTGCATGATTAGGAGCTTCGCTTTTACCTGTAGTAAAAGCCTTATAGTCGCGCTCAAATACTTCTACATCGCCTCGGTCTTTTAAAATCTCTATTATTCTATTATCAGGTATCTTGGCATTTGAACGCTCGTTCATTTTTTCTCCGGTATTATTATAAGAAACTAAGATATGCTTGGCTTTTGCATTTTGTATTAAATCTTCGAAAGCATATACTGCACCTTTTAGGCAATAACGACTTTTTAAATGTTCTCGATTAATCATTTTTTTTGCCACCCCCTCAACTTTTGGCTTCTCCCAGGTTACTATATTCTCAAGCAGGTGATAGGAATCTCCATATTGCCTTGAATTATAGGGAGGGTCTATGTATAGCACATCGCAGGCAATTTCTCTAGCTAATTGATTCGCATCCTTTTGATAGATTTCATTATGTTGGTTATTTTTTGGGTCAATATCCGGTAGTAAAAGACGCAAGCTTTGTATCGTGTCTAATTTCTTTCTGTAGGTTTCATAATGACCTACGGTGTTTGCTACTTTATCAACGGCATAGATTAACGATGTAAGGAGAATTTTTTTTTCTTCCTGGCTTATTTCATTCGTCTTTTCGAGCCTGTCAATCTCCTCCCGTACAGCTCCTATTTTTTGAGCATTTTCTTTTGTAAAATATAGCCCTCCAAAAATCTCTGATACATAATTTTCCTTTTTAGGCTGCAAGCCATTCAAATGAATAATGATATTCGATATTTTTTCACGATTATAATTTTTTGTATTAAGCCAACATCGCAGAGAAGTATAACTGCTATCCAATATATCATTTGAAATAATTTTAGTGTCTGGCCGGTTAAAATAGTGACCCACAACGCCTGTGCCGGCAAAAATATCACAGAAGCTATAATAACCTCGACATTTATCCGCCACTATATCACCTATAAAGCCAAGGAGTTTAGCTTTGTTGCCCAGAAAGCGTCTATTGTGAATTTGAAGCAGTTGTTCGTTTTTTTGTGGGTATATGAATAAGGGTAGCTGCGCTGGTTTGGGAAGTGGATCAAATCGACTTCGCAATACGCCGGTAACCAATCCTCTTATTTCAACGTTTCTTGTAAGAAGTGGTTTGTAATCTTTATTCGCTGGTTGTAGCCTTACGGCATTTTTTTCTTTATAAATTCTTTTAAGAGTAGCCTCGTTGCCGTTTACTATGGCTACTCCAATTTGGCCATTATGAACTATTGGCTGCTCCCTAATTATTACTGTGTCACTTTCAAAAATTCCAGCGTTTTTCATGCTATCTCCCCGAACTTTTAAAGCATAGTCTTTGCCATGCCCACGGGT
>JAQURU010000043.1 GCA_028715435.1 Minisyncoccota bacterium | reverse complement strand
AAAAAAATATCGGCCACAGCAAAACACTTCAAAACAGTTGAAGGGTAAAACTCCTGGTCATATAAAACCTTGTCTGCCATTTTAGCGGCATATTTTTTAACAGGATCTTTTTGCCGAGATTTTATAAGTAAAAAACCGTTATTGGCATCGCAAAATTTTCTAATAGCTTTCATTGCTTCATAGTCATTTTCTTTTCTAATTACTTGCTGAAAAAACCTCTTGTTACGTAGCAAAAAAACAATGGGCAATTGCAAAAATCTGTTGTGCATTCCATAAATATACTTAGCCCAGGGCTTTTTAAAGCTTGAGCCAAAAGGAAAGGGAAATAACAAAACCACTTTTTTTTCTGGAGGAATTGCCCACTCTTTTCTAATTGCCTCTTTATTAAAAAGATTAGGAGTATCAGCAGCCCAAAAGCCGACTTTTTTAATGTTTTCCTGAAGATTTTGCTCAAAATCAAAAAAACTTTTCTCTTGATTCTTTTTAATTTCACATAAATACTTGAAAACCCCCAAAAGCCACTCTGTAGAAAATGCAAATAACTTATCCGGCTCCTTTAGATATTCGCCAGAGCTCGGGCCAATGTCAAAGCTGCTCTGTAAAGAAACCCAAAAAACATTTTTTTCTTTTAACTTATTTTTAATTGGTATATAGCTTGCAATAAAATCTAGGGAAATAACTACCTGGACATTATTTTGCAAAATTTTTTCAATAAATTCATCTTCTGTTTTAAACTCCAAAGAAGCAACCTGACCATTTTGAAATTTTGGAGTTTGATTTATAGCGGGAAATTGATAGCCCTTGGACCCGGTTTTGGGTTGTCCATAGTTATGCAAGCAAAAAACTTGATGACCTCTCTTTAAAAGAGCATCAATAACTGGGCTAAAACTCTTAAAGTAAATATTGCGTTCCACTATAAATCCAATGTTCATATTAATTTGCGAAGAATTGTCTGTATAAATTTTTGTTTCTATCTCCCTCCAGCGAATAATTAATCATTTTTTTGAAAAACCATTATTATGGAATGCCCAAACAAAGGGGCGAACAGCACAGAAACCAAGTAACGCGATGTTCTTGCTAAAATGTTTCTGCTTTGGTATATTTTTTTCAAAAATGGCTTCAGAAAACTTATCTCATCTTTCAATCCCTTAACGGCGTCGAATGGAGAACGGGACACAAAAGCAAAACCAAAATGACATATTTTGTTTTTTACCTCATTTTGGTCGAAAATAAACTCATAGAAATTGTCTGTTTCATCTTTCCTCGCAGTCAATAAAGGATACAGCCCCAAATACGCTTTTGCTTGCCTTAAAGGCGACATAAAAGGAAACGTTAAAAATAAATAGCCCTTAGGCTTTATCACTCTCGCAGCTTCGGCCAAAATATCCCCATAACCTTCGAAATTATGCTCAATCACTCCCAGGCTCCAATAGCCGTCAAAAAAACAATTGGGAAAATTAAGCTTTTTTAAATCCTGAACATCTATTTTGAGTTCTGGAAAATACTGTTTAATCTCTTCAATTGTTCCTGCCGCAAAATCAACGCCGTAACAATCATAACCCAATCGACCTAAAGTATAAACATTTTGGCCAGTGCCGCATCCCCCTTCCAAAATTTTAGCGTCCTTTTTTAAGAACCGGGTTGTAAATTTTTTAATCAGCCGGCTATTTTTGCCATAGCGAACCGTCTTGGCAAAATCATCACTTTGCCAATGTTTATCCCAGAAATCAATCGTGGCTTTTTTCTCAAATAATAACAATCTTTTATTTTCTTTATCATAAAACTTCATAAAAATAGACCGATGTAAATTATCGAGCATCAACAATTTTATGGCAAATATCTATCCATTTTTTGCTTTCTTTTTTTCCCCGCATTTTTCTTAATGGCCTAGAAATAAAAGGTATCTTAAAAATAAAACTGCATCCTTTTTTGTATTTAGCTGAACCTAACGTTGAGCCACGGCCAAAATGGCAGCCAAAAATATGATTATTGCCATTTAAATAATACTCTTCCACTCCTAAAATACCAGCAAAAGGACCTTGTTGATAAACGCGAGTGTTTTTAGCAAATAAAAGCTCCCCTTGATAGCCAGCTTGTAAAAAATTGTCTTTTAGCCTCCAGCCGGTATCTTGGCCTTTTAGAACGTTTCCGGGCCGCAAATCAATGTTTAATTTTTTAAATGTTTCGGTTTCAAAAAAAAGTCCGTACAGAAAAGGAAATCCTTTCATGGTTTGCAACGGAGTTTCAGTACCTATTATTTTGACCTTGCCATTCAGCCGGCTTTTTAGTATTTCATCCCAGTCCTTGATTAAAAAAACGTAGTCAGCGTCCATTATCACACCATAAGGAGTATTGATGCGGCTCACTAAGTCATTCAAAGCTGTTCCGTGCGCTAAACTTCCTGTGAGATTAAAATCCTCTGCTCGATATAAGAAAATATTATCGTAATCTTGTATCCCAGCTTTTAATTTTTTAAAAAAATGATTTGGAGAATTATTATCCCTAATAATTACCCGATAGTTGTTTTTTGTTAATTTCTTCAGGCAGTACAAAATATTCAATACAAAGTCCGTATCCTTAAAATGAGTAATGCACACTGTAATCAAAAAATCTTTTAAATTATCGGGCATAATTGTAGGCTTGGCAAGCGAATTTATTGGCTTTCAGGAACTTAAAATCGCGAGAACTGCTAAAAAATCCGCTGTTAATTTTTTTAACCAAA
Organism: Minisyncoccota bacterium; assembly: GCA_028715435.1. Lineage (GTDB taxonomy): Bacteria > Patescibacteriota > Minisyncoccia > Minisyncoccales > CG1-02-41-26 > STD1-80. The sequence continues at coordinate 2,946 of JAQURU010000043.1, read as the reverse complement.
TCCCTAAAGATTCTATCGCTTGGGCTGCCTCCTAATGGATTTAAAATATTGCTAGCCCATTTTTTGTCTATTTGCAAAACTTTTTGCGCATTAGCATAAAGGTTTTTATCAGCCATTATTGTAGCCCCAGCCCAAATAGTTTCTGGCCTTTCTGTTGAAGCTCTGCAAACTAAGCAAGGCACCCCTAAAATTAATGCTTCTTCTTGCACAGTGCCACTGTCAGTTACAATAAACCGCGCGTTTTGCTCCAATTTTAAAAAATCTAAAAATCCTAAGGGCTTTTCGCAAATAATATTAGCTTTGCTCAAAACAGGAAGCAGCCTATATTCTTTCAACCTAGATTGAACTCTTGGCATTATTGGAAAAACAACAGGAAATCTTTTAGATAATTTAGCTAAATCTTTTATCTTGCTTGCAAATCCAGCCCTATTTTCAATATTCTCTTCTCGATGCATGGTGCAAAGAATATAATTTTTACTAACTATACCTAAATTTGCCATAATCTTACTTTGCTGAGCCAAAGGCAAAAAACTTTTTAAAGCATCAACAATAATATTGCCAATAACCTGCACCCTAAAAGAGGCCACCCCTTCAGCTAAAAGCAAGCTCTTGTAACGTTCTAAATAAACATAAAGAACGTCAGACAGGTGGTCAATAACAATGCGGTTTTTTTCTTCGGGCATGCGCCAATCAAAACTGCGCCCACCCCCCTCAATATGAGCCAAAGGCACTTTATGCTTGGCCACAATTAAAGCAGATGTAACTGTGTTGGTATCTCCCAGATACATCACAAGATTTGGATTGATTTTTTCTATCATTTCCGAAGTTTTTTCAAACAGCAAGGCTGATTGATAGGCTTGGCCTGTTCTTCCGCGCTCTTTAAGAATTTTACCAATATTTAAGTTTATGTCTGGAGGCCTAATGCCAAGCTCTTTATAAAAAACTTGATCCAGCTCGTAATCAAAATGCTGGCCAGAATGAACAAAAATATGCTCATAGTTATTTTCACGTTGGCCCTTATCCAGCAGCTTAATTAACTTATGCATGCGAATTAAATCAGGCCGAATACCCAAAAAAGTAATTAGTTTAAATTTTTTCATATATCTAATATCTAAATATCATCTATCATTTCATCAAAAGAAGGAACTTCTAATTGGGAGCACAACGGGTGAATAGTGCTAAGGGTACGGTTAAGCTTATTGGTTTCATCGGGAACAATAATGCAGTTAACCTTGTATTTTTTTTGGGCCTTTAATAACATGTCATATTTTGAAACAGTATTGGAAAAAACGTGAAAAATTCCTGTGCGATAAAACTTATCCGGGTTCTGAAAAATCTTGTCGCAAATTTTACCAAATTGCCTTGCGGTGATGCCGTTCCAAAAATGCTCTTTAAAACCATTAATGGTTTTTCCTTCTTGTTGCAAAAACCATTCTAAAAACCCCGTAAAGCCAGTTAGTTCTCTTCCAATCAAAGAAGTCCTAATAGTTAGGCACCTTGTTGGCTCACCTAAGCTTTTGGAAATGCCATAAATATCCACGGGCATTTTTAATGAATTTTCATTATAAGGAAATCCTTCTTTACCATTAAACACACAGTCAGTTGTAACATGAATTAAGCGAGAACCGAAAACTTGTTCTAAGATAAAAGGAAAAGCACTATTGATAAAAAAAGTTTTTAAAGGGTCATTTAAAGAAAAGGGAATAGTAACACCAATACAATTAACCACATAATCTACCTCGCCAATTTTATCAAGAAAAGAATTAAAATATGGGCCAGGCCCTCCTTTTTTAACAAGATAGTCCTGATAAATAAAATCCACGTCTAATTCCTCTGATTGATGCTCGTTGGTTGCGCTATAGTGGCTCTCCAAAAGGCTAATTTCTTCCTTGTTTCGAGTGGTTAGGACCAAAGAGTACTTTTCTTTTAAAACATTGTAAACAGCACTGCCCAGCATACCACAAGCACCCAAAATCAAAATTTTTTTACTCATAAATTTTTCTTAAAAATTTTTAATTTTCCAAACTTCTTCTCCCCAATAGTCAAACGGATAACGAAAATCGTCATTCCGAGCCTCTTCTATAGAGATGGTGGAAAAAAAGATTACTTTTGTTTTATTCTCCAAGGCGCGCACACCATTAGCATAACCCGCCGGAATATGCAGGATTTCAGGATTGCGATCTGACAAAATAAAGCGGAAAACCTTTCCATGTTTGTCTGGGTTCTGTGGATTATCCATGTGCCCTAACACTATCAGGGCAGTTCCCGAAACCACTAAGGCATACTTGGCTTCTTTTAAATGCCCGTGAAATCCGCGTACAGAACTTTTAGAAAAATTTTCTAACATATAAAAACGTTTCACCCCCTCAAAGTGAAAGTCGTTAACAAAAGTTACCTGCCCCCTTTCATCAACCGCCAACCCGCCCTTAATTAAATTTGGCTCTTCAAAAAAATTTTCCATTTTCAAAAAGATTGGCAATATGCCTTTCGTTAAAGTAAATATCGTTTTCAGTGTATTTAATACGACCCGATTTAACTAAATTAGCAATCTCTCGAATGCCATGATCAACATCACGCACTTTTTGTAAATTCAAAACACCCCCTTCAATGGCTTTTTTAGTGCTAACTTGATAATTGCGTTGATCTTCGAATTCCCGTTTAATCCACTCTATTGCACAGCCAGTAATTTCACTAACAGTGCTAGCTAAATCTTTTATTTTTACATTCGTGGTAGCTATATTATAAACCCCATTAACTACATTTTCTAAATTATCAACCACAATTTCTGCAACATCGTTAACATGCACTAAAGGCCGCCACTGCTCTCCCCCAAAAAGGATTCGACATAAACATTTAATAATCTTCTCACTAACTCTAATCTAACCAATTAATAACGGGTGAAAAAAACGAAAATCGCCACAATAAATCTTCCCGAACCTTATCTTA
>JAQURU010000042.1 GCA_028715435.1 Minisyncoccota bacterium | reverse complement strand
GGCTAATAACAGCACTTCCACAGTTATTACTAATAATAATGTTCAATACTCAGTGGCTTCTTCAACCGGGGCTGGGGCAGGTAATTTTTACGAGGAAACAGTTTGGGCAATACCTGGCACTAATCCTTGCATGGCTATTCGATATTTTGTCCATTCAACTAATATTGGCAATTATCCAGAAGGAGCAGTGCAAGAATTTAACCGAGAGGCCTTAATTAGTCAATTCGATGCCATTAGGCGCAGCTTAATCCTAGGGAATTAGAAAAATTAAATATGAGAGTTTTAAAGTTTGAAATACTAGGCATAATTTTTATTTCAGTTTTTGGTAGTTTGTTGCATTTTGCTTTCAATTGGCTAAATAGATTTTGGCTAGCTGGCGCATTTTCAGCTGTAAATGAAAGCACTTGGGAGCATTTAAAGCTGGCAGTGGTACCTGCGATTATTTGGTTAATTTTGGAAAGTAAAGTTTTTAAGATAAAAGCTAATAATTTTCTTTTTGCTAAGACTGTTGGCGCTTATTTAATACCAGTTTTGATTGTTTTATTTTTCTATTCATATAAAACTATTTTGGGCTATAATCTTTTAGCTATCGACATTTCAATTTTTGTTTTAGCTGTAATTATCGGCCAGCTTGTGAGCCATAAGATTATGACTTTACCGGAATTTTCCCAAAGATTTAACGGCCTGTGGCTTTTATTGCTAGCAATATTATTGTTGACTTTTATGCTTTTTACATTTTACCCCCTGCATTTTTTCTTATTTAAAGATCCTATTTCCGGAGGATATGGAATAATAAAATAACAATATGAAAAAATTTTTTAATAGATTCTTTTCGCAAAAATTAAAAAATAGAGGTGAAAAAGGGCAGGTTCCAGGCAAAGACAGGTTTGACAAACTGCTTGGCACGAAAGGCAGAAGCTTTGGCTTGGCTAATCGCTTAGAGCACATCAAAAACCGCGGCAAACAAAATAATAAATAATGGACGCATACAAGCTATTGACATGGTTTTTTAATTTGGTATATTTGAATCAGTTTCTAATTGAATAGTTTTGTTATCAAGAGCAGGCGAGGGAACGGCCCTAAGACCCTGCAGCAACCCCGTTTCGTTTTAGCGAAAGTTGGCGGGTGCTAACTCCGGCCAGGAATTTCCTGGAAAGATGATGTTTAGGTCATGAACTAAAGCCACTTCTTTTCAGGAAGTGTTTTTTAGTTCCTTTCAATTTAATAGGAGGTACGTGAAATGAACGGACTATTTGTTGATGGTGTGAGCGAGAGCTTTTATAATCAAACCAAAATTACCGTTGTAAGCGATATCGGCAGTGATATTATCCACAGCCTTTGGGAAGGGGTAGCGCGGTTAAAACCAGAGGCAGAGCAATTTTCTGAAGTGATATTTTTAAACTTACATTTGAAGCTTAATGATTATGGTCGAGGCCAGCGCTCTAAGTGTGAGGGTTCTAAAATATTAGAAGAAATTACTCTCGACCCCAATTCTATCGTTTTTATTTTTAGCCCGCTTGCTTGCTTAAGGGATGCGGTTTTGGTTTCAAAGCTTGGCAAAAATTCTTTGCTGCATTTGTTGGAAAAGAACCCCATGGTGCAATTTCTTAACATCACGCCCCTTTCTCCAGAAAAGGTTGTTAAGGCAATTGAAAGAGCATTAGTATTTAGTGTAAAGAAAAAACCTATTGTGAATGGTAATTGGGTAACTGCTGGAGAGGTTTTATTTCAGCGTGGTAATTATAGATATGGGATTTCTCGGCTTATACATGACCTTAAGCCAAACAGCGATATAGCATTAGAAAGAGCAAAGAGTGCTTTTCCGGATATGCCTTATAATATAGAAGAAGCAAAAGAATACTTACGTTTGAGAATGTCTTTGGAAAAAGAGGAACTACCAGCTTCTTTAAAGGGCAAGAATGTAAAAGGGCTTTTTGTGGATGCAGCAGGCACTCTTTTTAAGGATGACCTTTCTGGCATTAAAGACAGAACATTGCTGGAAGAAATTATTAATGAGTCCAACTCTCGCTGGGTGTATGTTTGGACCGCTGGCCCTGTAAGTAGCCTTTATGAGGCAGTATGGGATCTAGATATGGGAGAAGCTTTTGGCAATATACCCCTTATTCCAAAGCAGAATTTTTCTGGCTTGTCTGTTGAGGAGACAATTGATGATTTAACCGAGCAGGAAATGCAAGGCGTGCTTGGTGTTAAAACTTTAAAGCATCGCCTTGTTAGTTAAAGTGGTTTATGTATAGATGGCTCAAAAAAAAGAGCCATCTATTTTTTTAAAAAAAATTTGACAAGAATAAATTTTTTAGGGTAAAATTAAAATTGTAGCGACAAATAAATCAAATTATCAAGAGAGCAGATGAGGGAAATGGCCCGTTGAATCTGCCAGCAACCCTTTTGGGCAAGACCTAAAAGAAGGTGCTAAGTCCATCTCTGGCTTAACTTTAAAAGTTTGAGCTTTCAGAGGAAGATAAAGGTCGATTTTACTTTCTCTGTTAGGGGAAAGTTTTTTATTGTCATACAATTAATTTAATTAATTTTTTATTTTATGTTTTTACTAAAATCAACTTATACAGCAGAAAGCGTAACTTGCGGACATCCAGATAAAATTTGCGACCAAATTTCAGATAAAATTTTAGACGAGTGCCTATCCCAAGACCCAACCAGCAGAGTGGCAGTTGAGTGCTTGGGCGGACATGGAGTTTTAACTATTTGCGGTGAAATAACCAGCACAGCAAAAGTTAATTTTGCTGAATTGGCAAAATCTGTTTACAGAACAATTGGCTATAACGATGAGCTTGAAGTAAGGGTAAATATTGTCCAGCAATCTCCTGATATTGCCTTGGGTGTTGATACAGGTGGGGCAGGGGATCAGGGCATAATGTATGGCTATGCCATTGAAGAAAACAAAGAATTACTTCCTACAGCAGTTGTTTTGGTCCACCGATTAGCCAGGGGATTAGAATATTTGCGAAAAAGCGGGAAAGCGCCTTTTTTAATGCCTGATGGAAAAACTCAAGTTACCATAGAGCAGGGCAAGATAAAAACAGTTTTAATAAGCTGTCAGCATAAAGAGGATGCTTCTATTGAAGAGATAAAATCTTTTTTGGTGCGGGAACTCTTTAATCCGATTTTTAAAGATTTAAAAGATTTAAATATTTTAGTAAACCCCACGGGCAAATTTGTGAAAGGGGGTTTTGTGGCCGATACAGGATTAACAGGCAGAAAAATAATGGTAGACACTTATGGGGGTGTAATCCCTCATGGAGGAGGATGTTTTTCTGGCAAAGATCCAAGCAAGGTTGACAGGTCAGGAGCCTATATGACCCGTTTTGTGGCCAAAAATATCGTAGCTCATGGATTAGCAAAAGAATGCTTGGTTTCTGTGGCTTATGCTATTGGAAAAGCAGAGCCTTTAATGGTTGAAGCGATAAATGAAAAAGGGCAATCGCTTGCCTCTTTTGTAAAAGAAAAGTTTGACTTTAGGCCAAAAGCGATTATTGAGCGCTTGAATTTATTAAGGCCGATTTATTTCCAGACAGCTGCTTACGGTCATTTTGGCAAACAAAATTTGCCTTGGGAGAAGATTATAAACAAGCTATAATCGGCACCCTCGCTTTCTACTGTTTATGTTAAAATAATAGAAAAAGATTTATGTTAAAGAATAATTTTCAGTTTGATGAACAGGTGTTTGAAAGGTTTTTGGCTGAAAGGGGATTTAGTCATTTGCCCGAAATAGAGTTTTGCGACCAGCTTGCTTTTATAAATGGATTTTACCAGCCATCAAAAAATCAAATTAAAATTTTTTTAAAGCCCATAACTTTTAAAAAGTTGATTCTTCTTTTTCGGCCAAAAGAATTTTTTGCTAAGGTGTTAGCCCATGAACTGGGGCATTGTTTTGATAAGAAAATGAATGCTAATTTTGCTAAAAGATATTGGGTTGAAATTTTGTCCACAGCTCTTTTTTGTGTGGTAATTTTAATTGGGTTTTTGAAGATTTTAAACATCTCTTCTTGGCCAATCCTTTTTGCTATTTTACCCTTTTTATATATAGCTTATAAACTAAATCCTGCTGAAATTAGAGCCAGAAAGTTCTCGAGAGACCATTGGCGTGAGGTTTATAATTTTTGCTATTGACAAAAATAGATGCTGTGTTAAAATAATTATGGTTTTGGAATAATTTCAAAGCCGTTAATGGCTTCGGCCATTAATCCGAAGTTCATTTTAGTGAGCTTAGCTCAAGGAGGTTTCTCATGGGAAACCAGAACGGAAAGAAATGGTACGATTTTATAGTTAACAATATTTTCACTCAAATAAGCATAGCTGTAATGGCTGTGTTCGGTGAAGATGAAAAAGTGAACGTGGACAGGCCAGTGTTCATTGATCCAAAAAAGAGAACAAAAGTTTTTCTCGAAGCAGAAAATGGAACAAACGGGGATATTTCCTGGATATTGAAAAAGCTCAATAGCTTTAGTCCTGAATATCATGAAATAAATATTCGCTTTCCAAAAGGCAGTAAATTAGCCAGAAAAAGCGAAACAAAACCGTTTGACATCCGAAATGAAGACAAGGGTTTTGGATATTGCTTTTTAAGAATCCAACCTAGCGCTTTCTTTGAGGGTGTTTTCGTGAAGATTGGGAGGTGGAATTACAAAGTATCTGTTATTGAAAATCCTGACACGATTGAAGTAATTCTGTGGAACAATCCAAAAGATATACCCGATTGCTTGAGATAGTTTTTTTGCTGATCTGTTTTTTGCTCGTTTTTTAATTTTTAAAAGAAGAAGATTTACCCTCGAAACACTTAAACTTATGCCTTGTTTTAGCAGTTGATTGGCATAGGACGCGGATTAATATAATCTGCAAAAATATAAACTGTGGTTTTTCAATCGCAGTCTTTTTTTATTTAGCATAGCCCTTGACACAGGTTTTTAATTTGGTATTATTGACATATGAGTATTTCAGAAAATATAGAAAAACAAAAAGGAAGCGGTTAATAACCACGATTTTTTTTGCAAGAAAGAATCGCTTCCGCAAGAAGCGTTTTTTGTTTCTAAAATACAAGCTCGTTCCAATTGAATCTTGTTCCGTCAAACGCAAAAGAGGTTTGGCAGGAATAAACTCGTTCGTAAAATTTGTTAGTAGTTAGCAATAATTACTAGCTGTAGGATTTAAGAAAAAATTTTTAAGGGCAAATGGTGGATGCCTTGGGAGCAGGAGGCGACGAAGGACGTGGCGTGGCTGCGATAAGCCTCGGGGAGCTGCTTAGCAAGCTATGATCCGGGGATTTCCGAATGTGGCAACACTACCGCGTAAACCGCGGTAATCCCAACGTAAGTTGGGAGGCGAACCTGGGGAAGTAAAACATTTCAGTACCCAGAGGAAAAGAAAAATTTATTTTATTCCCTTAGTAGTGGCGAGCGAAAAGGGAAGAGCTCAAACCAATCACCGTACCTCACTGCGTTCGGTACGGAATTCTAAATTTTAAGTTCTAAATTTTAAATCAATTTTAAAATTAAAAATTAAAAATTTAAAATTCCACCGCAACGAGCGTAGCGAGGTGCGGTGGCTGGGGTTGTAGGGCGTTAGCAGAACTTGTTTCGGAAAGATTACAAATTTGTTAATTATTTGAATGCCCCTGGAAAGGGCAACCATAGAGGGTGATAGTCCCGTAAATTAAAATTA
>JAQURU010000041.1 GCA_028715435.1 Minisyncoccota bacterium | reverse complement strand
GAAACTTTATCTGCCAAGGCCTGAATAGGCGCTTTTGAGCCCATGGCTGATTCCACCATTTTAATAATCTGCGAAAGCATTGTTTTATCCCCCACTCTAGTGGCTTTAAATTTTAAAACGCTATTTTTATTGATAGTGCCCCCAATAATTTCATCACCAATGGTTTTGCTTTTGGGAATCGGCTCCCCGGTTATCATAGCCTCATCCACAAAAGAACTCCCTTCAACCACCACTCCATCAACCGGAATTTTCTCACCCGGCTTAACCAATATGATATCATTAATTTGCACTTGGCTAATGAGTGTCTTAATTTCCTGGCCATTTTTAATAACCAAAGTTTCTTTTGGAGTCAAACCAATTAACTTTTTAACTGCTTGACTAGTTTTGCCTTTAGTAATGCCTTCTAAGTATTTTCCTAAAGAAATAAACACCAAAACCAAAGCAGCTGATTCAAAATAAATTGGGCTGTTGATTTGTTTACCCAAAAGTAAAACAACCCCGAGCACAACACTATAAACAAAAGCTGTAAAAGTACCCAAAAAAATTAAAGAATCCATATTAGGCTTTAGCCGCAAAATTCCCCTAACCCCAGAAACCCAGATATTGAAAGCCGAAAAAATAACCAAAGCAGTTAGAAAAAACTGAATAACTATGCTTTGTAATTCTGTAATATTAAAAGATGGCAACCCGGCCATTTGGCCCATTGTTAAATAAAGAACTGGAAAGCCAAAAACAAGCGTTAAGATAAAACGCTTTTTTAACTTCTTAATTTCTTGCTCCTTAGCCATTTGGTGCTGGTCGTGTGTTGCTGTTGTTTCCTCTTGAGCCGAATACCCAGCTTTTTTAATAATTTCTTTTATTTTTTCAGTACTGGTTTGGGATTGGTCAATCGTTACTCTGGCCTCTTCGGTGGCCAAATTAACTGTGGCCTCAACAACGCCTTTTTCCTTCTTTAGTTCGCTTTCAATATTGACCACACAAGACTGACAATGCATTCCACTAATTTTTAAAGCTATTCTTTGTTCCATAGGTAAATAAACTAAAATTTACACCCTCTCGGGATAAACTAACCTCCGCAGCTATTACTACCGCCCCCTCCCCCACAGCCACAGCCTGAAGCTCCAGAAGGAATAACATCGCTATCACTAACAGGGGCTGCGTTTACAATATTATTGTTATTGCTATGGGCGCTGTTTCCGGTAGGGGCTGAATTCGCATCAACTACCTCCATTATACCCGAAACCATTCCCATCCAACAGGAAAATTTATACTTACCTGTTTTTTGAGGTGTAAACTCTCTAACGCTTGTTTTCCCTGGAGTTAAAGCAATCTGCCCCGTAAACAAACTTTGAGACATAACAGCATTAGTGCATCCGCTTGTGCCTGTGTCTGTTATTTCCCACCTCACTGGCACATTAACTCTTATTTTAAAATAATTGGGAGAATACCCAGAAGCTGAAGCATTCATTTTTATAACTTGCTTGCCATCAATAATTGGAGGCAGGCCTTCTTCGCTATTATTATTGCTCGCAATATCAGCTTTAACTGCCTTTCCTAATAAATCACTAATGCCCGCATACCCCAAAACATTCATTTGGTTATTAGCATTAAATAGAGCAAAGAATAAAACAACCACCCCAGCTGTTTTTAGAAACCTTTCCGATAGTTTTTTATTGTTCATAATTTTGGTGCTAGAAAAACCAATAGACAAAAGCACTGGTAAGGTGCCAGCTGCAAAAGCCAACATAATTAAACTACCCTGTAAAAAACTACCCGAAATTAAAGCCAAGCTCTGGGCAGTTATGGTAAATCCACAAGGCAAAAAGAAAGTTAATGCTCCCATTATAAAAGGCATGTACTTGCCCTTAAAATTTTTCTCGTTGGCTACATAACGCGTCATTGATCTTGGCATTGATATTTGAAACCTTTGAAAGGCCTTAACTCCTATCATTTGTAAGGCCAAAAATACCATCAAAACTGAAACCCCCAAAACCAAAAAAGCGGAAATGTTAACGGATAATTGCAATTTACTACCAATAATCCCTAAAATTCCCCCTAATAAAGCATAAGAAGCCAAACGCCCAGCATTAAACATTAAATGAGGTGTTGCTCTTTGGGTAGCTGTGTTGTTATCAGCGTAAATTTCACTCCATTGTTTGGACATAGAAAGTACCAATCCTCCCACCAAAGCCGCGCAACTTGAAAGCCCAGCTAATACACCAAACAAGAAAAAAGTAGGTAGAGATGATGCCTCACCAACATTAACCCATCTCGCTAGGCCTAATTTGTTTAAAAACAAGAACGCTAAAAACACAGAGCCACCAGTTATTAAAGCCATAATAGTACTGTAATTGCTCTTGGAGTTTTTTTGTTCCTTTTCAGTAAAGGTGTAGCCATCTTTTTGAAACAATTTATTTAAATAGTGTGCTGAAGGTTTTTCACCTTCATACTCAATTAAAATCTCCCCTTTTTGATTTGAGGCCTCCACTGATTTAACATTACTTTCCTCTATTAATTTTTTCTCAATCAAAATTTCACAACTAGCGCAATGAGTCCCTTTAACGAAATACTTTTGTTCTTTTATTGTTGACATATTTTTAAGATATTTAAGATGTTTTTATTCTTGTTATTCTTATTACAACCAAAAATGAATTTTATTTCAAAAATAAATGCCCCCTCTTCTTTCCTTTGTGGGGAGCAAAAGAGGGGGCGAGCTATTTTTACCAAAAACATTCTTTACTAACATATTGTTTAGTTATTATCTTATTTTTCGACCTTTATTTTTAACGATCACTCCTTCACCTATTATTACAACCCAAGACAAATTTTCTTTCAAAAACAAAAAATGCGATCCCACTAACCAGCAGAATTGCATTTTTATTTTGCTATTAACTATTTGATACTGCAGCTTCCCCCTGCTGGGCCGTCGTTAGAGCAGCCACAGCTTGATTGGGGGGTTTTTTGAAGTGTTTCGCAAACATGGCTAGTGCCACAACCGCACCCGCATTGATACAAAGGAGAGATAATTGGCACATTTTTTTGCTGAGAATAGTCCATTATTGTTTGGTGAAAAGGAGTTAAAAATACCGCCAAACTTACCATGGCCACTGCCATTAAAATAATTGCCAATCCCAACAACAAAGGCCTTTTATAAAAAACAGAAAACTTTTTAGATAGAACCCACGCTAACATTATAAATAGGATAACCCCTGAAACCACTGCCACTAAAAACGGAGAATATCCTTTTACTTTTAAGGCAAAACCTGTAAAGCTAGTAAAGAAAACTGCTAAAACTATAACCACCAAAGCCAAAAAAACCAAACTTATTGCTTGAAAAATAAACAAAGACCTTGGCTTCATTTTAACATTGCCAGCTTTTATTTTTTCTATTACTTTTTGGGAAATATTATTTGTTTGCATATATTTTTCCGCCAGAGGCGAATCCGCCTTGGGCGGAAGCAATTTCTTTTATGGCCTCTTTGGCTCGTTTTATTCTTACCCCAACAGTGGCTATGGGAATTTTTAACACATCGGCTATTTCTTGATAAGACAACTCTTGGAAATAATAAAGCAAAAGAACTTCTTTCTGCTTTAAACTAAGTTCGCCTAAAAACCTTTCAATTTTTTGTGACAAGTCCTTCTTTTCTGCTTCGTTTTCAATATCATCTTTTCCCAAATTATAATGGGGCAAAAAAACATCAAAATCAAATAAAAGCAGGGGCTTTTTCTTTCTTAAATAATTAACGGTTTCATTGTGGGCAATTCTGTAAATCCAAGGAGAAAATCTTTGTTTTGTATTAAACCCTTGAATATTTTCAAATGCTTTCAAAAAAACATTTTGGCTAATATCATTAGCCTCTTCGTGCCCCTGAATTATTCTTTTAATATATCTCTGCATTCTATCTTGATACTTTTTAACTAAAAAACCAAAGGCCTCAACATTGCCCTGCTGCGTTAAACCCGCTAATTGCTCATCGGTTTTTCCCGCAAATTCCTTTGTCTCCATTATATTATTACAGTTTAACCTTTTTCTTATTTCACTTCAGAGCCATTGGGAGCAGGCTTATCTGGCTGCAACAAAATGGGCTGGCCATTATCATCAGCGGCCAATAGCATTCCTTGGCTTTCTTGCCCCATTAAAATTTTTGGCTCCAAATTTGCCACAATTACAATTTGGCGGCCAACCAGTTCCTCTGGGTTATATGCCAAACCAATGCCAGCCACAATCTGCCTTTGGCCCAATTCCACACCTAAATCAATTTGCAATTTCACCAATTTATCCGAGCCCTCAACCCTTTGAGTTTGCAAAATAGTGGCCACTCGCAAATCAATTTTTTTAAACTCATCAAAACTAACCATGTTATTTAATTAAAAACTCTTTCTGGAGTAAACAAAAAGAGGTTCTTAAAAACTACTCTTCTATTTCAATGATTGACGCAATTTTCTCTTGTAGCTCAGGAAGATTGCTTTGGCAGGTCTCCCAAACTACCTTCAAATCTACGCCAAAATATTCGTGTATTAAACGATGCCTCATACCAATCATTTCATTCCAAGGCAATTCTTGATATTTTTCCTTAATAATTTTATCAATCTTACTCGCCGCCTCCCCAATAACTTCTAATTCCCTGACAGTTGCCCCAACCATCATTTCGTTTTTGGCAAAAACATCAAAAGAAACTCCATTTAAGTATTGTTTAATCCTTGCTATGGAATCCAATATATGGTGCAAATAAACTAAATTATCCCTCATAAAGTTTTTCAGCTGTTTCTAAAACTTTATCTTTAAAATATTTACTTAACGATTGAGGGGTTATCAAGTCAATGTTTTTCTTTAACTTTTGCTCTAAGCTATTTTGAATCCTGATTAACTCAAAAAAGCCGATTTTAGCTTCGGGTTTAAATTCTATTAACAAATCAATGTCACTTTTTGGTTGAGCATCCCCTTTGGCATAAGAACCAAATAAAGATACGGTTTTAATACGCTCTTTGTTGGGAAGTTGCTCTAAGCCACTATTAAGTATTTGTTTTATATCTTCTTTAACCATACATAAATTTTAGCATACAAAAATAATGGTAGCAATCCGCTCGCTATCTAATTACAAATAGGAAAAAAATTAAAGCCAAAGCAATGCGGTAAATGCCAAAAGGAATAAAATTATTTTTTTGGATAAACTTTAATAAAAATTTAATGCCAAGCATTGCTGTTAAAAATGAAACCAAAAACCCAATTGCCAAGAAACTGAACTGCCCAGAAGAAAACCCGCCCGCTGATTTTAGCAAATCATAGCCAGTAGCCATTACCATTGTTGGCACAGCCAACAAAAACGAAAACTCCACAATAGCTTGCCTGGAAATGCCAGATAACATTCCCCCAACAATAGTGGCAGCACTTCGCGATACCCCAGGCACCATGGCAATTGACTGAAAACAGCCGATTAAAAAACATTTCTTGTAAGAAATATCCCTTGCTTCTTTTAACATCGCTTCTTGGGGCTTATTTTTGTAAACCAATTCAAACAAAATTAAAATCACCCCGCCAATAAGCAAAGCCCATAAAACCACATGGGTGCTGGCTAATAAATACGTTTTAATAATTTTATAGAAAATAAGGCCAAGAATGCCAGTGGGAATAAAAGCAACAATTAATTTTTTTATCATTGGCAAACTAAAAAGCTTTTTCCAATATAAAGCAACCACAGCCAAAATAGCCCCGGCTTGAATGGCAATTTCAAATGTTTTTATAAACTCGGTTTGGCTAATAGCCAAAAGCTTGTTGGCTAAAATTAAGTGCCCGGTTGAGGAAATGGGCAAGAACTCGGTTATGCCCTCAAT
>JAQURU010000004.1:1706-22827 GCA_028715435.1 Minisyncoccota bacterium | reverse complement strand
AAAATGGGTATTCACGAAGGTGCAAGCTTAAATGCCGGCTGGCTTTTTTGTTGGATTGATCCAGAGAAGGCAGTGGATGAATGGCGGCAAGTTTTTATTCTTATTCATGAAGCATTACATGATCACCCTAAATTCGAGCAAAGAAAGCCGGCATTTATTGATATTGAGTTGGAAGAAGATATTAGTAAAGAAGCGGTTTATGTCATGGGAACTTGTCCTGATATAGTTGCTTACGTAACAGAACAACTAAGACTGGCAAAGATCCTCTTATTTAGAGAGTCATTGGTGCCGTACGTTAGCACGACAAATATTTTAATTTTTCGTGCTTGGGTTAAAAGATTAGAGGAGATTGGTAGGCTTAATTGAGAGTTAAAAGAAAGGAGAATGAAAATGGAAGATTTTCAGAATTTTAATAAAGCAATTAAAAAGTTTGAAGATGAGCACCCAGGAGTTAATTTAGTTTTGGCAATAAAAGCGTATCATGTCTGCCATAGGATTAAGCCCGCTTCTATCAGGGAAATTTCTGAACACTTGACAGATAGATGTTCGTCTTGCGAGAATTGGCTAGATACCAATTCTTAATAGGTATTTAATTAACCTAAAAAGCAATTTCCTCCCACTTATTGTGTGGGAGGAACTTTTTTATAATCAAGATGATGAAACTGTGATGTTAAAACATCATGGCTTTTTATTGTGACTTGTATTTGTTGACTTGTTGATGAATTGGCGTAGTATGGAGTCTAATTTAAAAATATTCATGATTTATGATTGAAATGCCTATTATCATTGAATTTTTTAAAAATGTTTTTTCAATAGCGTGGGGTTTTGTTATTTTCTTTTTTAGCATGTTTTGGATGGTATTTAAGGCTTTTTGGTGGTTATTTCTACTTTTTTTCATTGTCGTGGTAATCAGGAAAATAACGATTAGTTCTTATGATAATAATCAATACGATAATGATTATTATGTGGAGTATGGAAAGAAAGCATATATTGATAGAAACGGGTATTTACGGTTCTATCATTCTGATCAATTAGTCAGTCGATGGGTAACTGAAAAGAAATTAGGTAGGGTATTAAGATCAGAAGAAGTTGTTCATCATAAGAATCGAAATAAATTAGACAATAGAGCAAGTAATTTAGAAGTTTTTTCTAATCAAGAAGAACACGACGCTGAACATCGTTATAGTAATAATAATTATTGTTATTACAACGACGATTATTGGTTGAAATAAGAGTTAATTTTGTTCTGATTAGTAAACGAATACCTATGACGATAAATTACCGCGGCTTTTTGGCTTTGAGCTTGGTCTGAGCCTTGATTTTCTAGGGGAGGTTGAATTAAGATAGAAGTGGAACATCGGCCAGTCTTCATTAAGGGAGGAAATATTATGGGCATAGCGAGAAAAGAAAAAGAGAAAATAGCGGAAGAGCTACAGGCGAAGTCAAATGCATGGTTCAATAATCATTCCCAAGAAGAACAAGAAGAAGAATTAAAGCCTCGTCCATCAGCGGGATGGTTAGCGAAAGTAAAAGCTGTGAGACAACCTGGCTGGCCACTTAGGCAGTAAAGAGCTATCCTATTGCCTCAAAAAATAAATTCTCCCCTTCATTTGTTGTAGGGGGGAATATTTTTTTATAATTAAGACGATGGGACAAGATTGAAACAAAAAACAGCCGAGAGATTTTATAAGTTGTTATGCTCTACTTCTCCGAAATTGGGAAACAATGTTTCTATTATTTAATATGGGTAACAAAGAGTCATATATATCGCCCAAGTTCGAACTTCGTCCAACAGGAGGAGCTGACTTGCCTAAGTAGGCATATTTTACCTCCAAAACTCTAAAAAAGTAGGAAATCCTGAGTAAAATCAGGGTTTTTTGCTATACCCCGAGTGGGATTCGAACTTTTTCCCTTGACTTTCGGTTGACAGAGTGGTATAATTATGGCGTAATATTGAAGGTATATTTTACCAAAAGAGAAGATAAAAAATTAAATAACGGGCCTTCATTTGCCCATTTCTCTTGAAAGGAGATAAAAAATGAACGCAAAAGTTAAGTTTGAATTTGTCCCGATGGGTTTTACCTCTGCCAAGATAGCGGAAACGCTGAATTTGAAAGAAGACGACTTTATAGCGGTTGATGTTGGCGGAGAACAGTTCGACCATCATTCCGAAGGCGCTATAAAATGCGCGGCAGAACTGATGGGGGATTATCTTGTTGCTTCAACGAATCCGAGGCATGCATACCAAAGGGCATATGGGGCTCCTAAAATGTGTCAGATCGTTGTATCGCACTTCAGTCCAGATGTGGACAGTGTGATCGCAACCTATTTGGCTTCTTTCGAAACTCTGTCACAGCTTTTGGGCTGGGAGCCATGCTATGGAGTTGGGCTTCATGTGGATCTAGCTGAGGATGAGTTCGCCAATGATTGGGAGGACTTTGGAAAGGCAAAGGCAATCTCAATTCTTGACCAGCTTACAAGCTATGCGCACGCCGCTGACTTCGCTGAGTTTGAAAAACTTGGCAAGTCCGGCTTTGCTGCGGTAGTCGCTGGACTGAATTTAATCCATGGAAGGGATAATGGGGCAATCCTTAGAGATGCCCATAAGATCCTTTCGGCGGCTTTAGAAAAGAAAACCTCTGGTGTTATCCACGTGGACTTTATGCGTGCGATGGTAGATGCAGTGATGCGTAATGATGAAGATCAGCAAGTTAGCTTGTTTGACCTGTCTGATTTACCCGAAGCTCAGGAGGCACTTGCCCGTATTAAATCAGAAAAGGAAGCCGTAGTAAAAGCGAAAGCCTCCGGTAAGCTCATTAGTTTGCCGAATGGTGACATTGCCCTGTTAGTAGAAACCGCAACCCAAGGCATAACGATGGCGGAAAATGGGTATGGCACGGAATTTCAGATTTTAGTGCTTCATAACCCGGAAAAGGACACTTTTCGCG
Source organism: Minisyncoccota bacterium (assembly GCA_028715435.1). GTDB lineage: Bacteria > Patescibacteriota > Minisyncoccia > Minisyncoccales > CG1-02-41-26 > STD1-80. Next base: position 19,879 of record JAQURU010000004.1, on the reverse strand, counting down.
TTCTATGTGCCCCTATCGTTGGCGACCGTTATCGCGGCGACCTGAAAATCTTGGCAACTGCTCTTGATGGTTTTGAGGAATCGCAAGATTCAGAAAAACCATCAGATAGGGAGCACAATTGGTTCGCTCATCCAGGAGGGCAAATGCTTTGCTCCCCGAGCATTTCTGGTAAGACCACTTGGGAGGATTTCCAAGAGCTTGTTCTAAAAGCTCTTGGCGTTAACTAAAAAGAAAAAGGTGTCGTAGCGCAAATGTTTGCTAAAATCTGAAATTTTGCACTAATTTGCACAAACGCGCTACGACCCCATACCCGAGTTAACCAACCCTCGCTAAAGCTACGGCCTGGCGAAGTAAGTTGATTAATTCAGTTGTGGGATATATTATTTCTGAAATGATAATTGTTAATAATGTTTTGTTAATAATTACCGCTTTGGAAGTTCCAAGCGGCTTGCCGAAATGTTTCGGTGAGAAAAGTTCTTTTTATCACTTCATAAGGAAGGAGTAGACGATAATGCAAGAGAATAAGCTTTTGAGCAATGCAGAGATTAAGCAACTCTTGGAATTGTTGGCACGCTCCAAGGCGGTCTGGATGGATCCGGACTTGCTCACCTTGGCTGAATCAGCAGAAAATCCAAGTCATGCCTATCGACTGATAATTGAAAAAATAGGCAAACGCAAAAAAGCATTAGCTGCCAGATGGTATGCCGTTGCTAAAAGGGATTTTCACCCTGATTTAGTAAGTGCCTGCGCCAAATGGCTGAAATATACTGGCAATCAGAATATTGAAGCCCTAGGCAAGTTTCTCTACAACGCGCTCGGCTCCGAGGAGCACGAGTTGAAATGGGAGGATTTTAAAATGACAGAGAAAATTAGGATACTTGTAGTTGACGACAAAGAAGAGAACCGAAAAGCAGCGAGCGAGTTTTTCAGCTCGCAGAATATGGAAGTTGACTTCGCCACTTCGCTCGAAGAGGCAGACGAAAAGCTTGATAATCATGTTGAGCTTTACCACGGGGCTATCATTGACTTAGAACTACCTGTGCCCGGTGGTATAGTTGAAAAAGTCGGTTTCTTCCTGGCTAAAAAAGCTCAGAATTACGGTTTGCCATCTGTAGTATTAACGGCGGGAGATCATCACGGTCCAATTTCTCGCATTTTTGATGAAGATGAAATTCCTTTCGAGATAGGTCCAGCCAAAAATACTCCCGCAGCCTACAAATTGGCTTTTGAGGTTCTACTTAAGCTTTGCCCTATGGAAAGCATGATAGAGATCTTTGAATCGCGTAAGCGATACAAAGAAAGAGTTAAGAAACAGTATCAAACGAGGCCTACTAAATAGGCTATAGAGCATCGATATTTCCCAGTGAATTATTAAACTATGAGAGTAAACATGAGCTGGGCATGTTTACTCTCAATATATTTTTCTAATACGATAATTGTTAATAAAGTTTTGTTAATAGCTATCGTCTTGGAAGTTCCAAGCGAATCGTCAAAAAATGGCGATTGATGCACTTTTCAAAGAAAGGAGCAGGTGGCTTTTTGCCAGCACGCTCCAGCATATCAAGTGCTAAGAATTTCTCTATAACACGCTCGGTGTATATTACACGAGCAGCAGAGGAGGAAAAGAAAAATGGATCTCAAAAAGGTTATTGAAGATTTTGACGCGAAAATTGAGCTAGTGGAAGAACAAGAGGGACAGACAACAGAGCAAAAAATGCAGTTATTTAGAGAAAAAGCGAATGCTGTTCGCCAGGTGTATAGAGCTGAAGCCAAAAAGGCGGAGGAAAAAGGCGAAACCGCTTTAAAGCTTTATTATTATTGCCGAGGAGAAATGCATGCTTTTAAGATACTGGGCAAATCAAAAGAAGAACTACCGTTTTATAACCAGTTCCCCCGTCGTTATGGGGAAAATTGCGATTGCCCTGAGTGTCGTTCTCTAAAAGCATTTATTAATGATTATGGCACCTACTCATCAATCTTCCTATCAGCTATGGGCGCTCTTCTTAGAGAAATCAGTATATTTAGCTATAGGGATTTTGTTGAAGAGCCAGACGAAGCATCTTTAAGAGCTAGACTATATCAAGCTGGCTTAGGAAAAATTATCGAAGGATTAGAAGAAGCGAGGGAGTATATTACTGGTGGTAATAGTATTTTAGAGGTAATGTCAAAGGCAAAGTCTCTTAACTGTGCTCATCAAATTATCATTAGAGCATATAGAGAAGACAAAACATTGCTTAAAATTCTACTACCAACCAAGTATATTGGCTTTTTTAATAAACTCGAAGATGCTGAAAAAATTAAAATGCGACTTCAAGAGCTCAAAGTAATGGCCGAGAAAGCTCAGTCGCTCGTAGATGTTTCAGAAATCTTGATGGAGATTGAAAAAATCAAAACGGAAGAAATCCCACACAATCCCTATATTGTTTATTCAGCTGGGGTTACCGACGAGGATCTAGAGGCACCCAAAAAAATTCTAGCTGAAAAAACAAAGTTATAATTAAGCACAAAAAGCACAAAATAAAGACACAATCTGTTGTATGGATTGTGTCTTTTTCAATACTTAAAATTTGGTAAAACAGGTTCTAATGTTAGTCAGCGAGTGGAGCAGACGCAAAAATCCTTGTAAATCAAGGGTTTTTTGCTATACCCCGAATAGGATTCGGACTTTTTACTTGATTTTTGGGGAAATTGAGTTAAGGTGAAGATGTGAACATTACGATGTGGTTTTGATGCTGATGGATATAGCGATATTGAAACTTGGTCAGGAAGCCTTGTTTTTTGCTCAATTGACTGGGTTGATGAAAACAAGAAACAACTCGCTAGAGTGTTAGCCAGCCTAATGGTTAAATGAGCAATAACAAAATGAGCATACGAATAGAATTTTTGAGCCGTGGTGATAGTCATCACGGCTTTTTGTTTTTAAAGGGCGAAAAAGCTTGATTTTGTAGGAAATAAGAGGCACGACTGATCTCAAAAGTCGTGCTTTTAAAATACTAAAAATTTTGCAATAGGTGATTTTACTTGCCCTGAGTAAAGTGAAGGAGTAGAATAGAAAAAAGGTCATTATATTAATAAAGCATCAAACAATTCTAAAAGCATGAAAGAATTTATTAATTTTATAAGAAAGCAAGGGGTTGTGGGTTTGGCGGTTGGCTTCATTCTTGGGGGCGCAGTATCAAAAGTTGTTTCCGCTTTAGTGAGCGATATTATTAATCCTATTTTGGGTTTAGTTCTTGGTGCCACTGATGGCCTAAAAACAGCTGCTCTTAGCATTGGTTCAGCCAAAATTTTATACGGCGACCTTATTAGTGTTGTTATTGATTTTCTGGTAGTGGCTTTTGTTGTTTGTTTTGGCGTTAAATGGTTAAGATTGGACAAATTGGATAAAAAAGATTAAAAATACTTTATTGAAATGAAAAAAATAATTATTTTAATTTCCATAGCCGTTTTTTTAATTGCTGCAGTTTTGGTTGACTTCAAGTTTTTTACTCAGCCAAAACAAGTTGTTTGTACAGAGGAAGCCATGCTTTGCCCTGATGGTTCTTATGTAAGTCGAGTTGGGCCTAACTGTGAGTTTGCAGATTGCCCGCTAGTAGATAATGGAGGGACAGGTATTTTGCCTTTTGATTCTGGCGTTGAAGGAGTGGTAATGCTTGGGCCAACTTGCCCAGCAATCAAAGATCCTCCTGAACCAGATTGTGCTGATAAGCCTTACGCCACTATTATTCAAGTAATTGCCGTGGGAAGCCCAAAAAGCTCGCCCTTTGCCACAGTAGACAGCGACCAACAGGGAAAGTATAAAATAATGCTTCCACCAGGCGAATATGCACTTCAGGCAGTTGGGGGCGAAGTTCTGCCAAGATGTGAAACAAAAAATATAACTATAGAGCCAGCAAAAATACTTGAAGCCAATCTTTCTTGCGATACAGGAATTAGATAATTATGCTATACTTAAAAGGAATTAATTAAACATATTTATGGCAAAAAGAAAAAATGGAGTAGGAAAAGCGCGCAAAACACACTCTCATAAAACTAAAAAGCGGTTAGAGATTAAGAGGGCCATGCTAGCTGCCAAAAAAGAAAAGCAAAGCAAAAAACAAAAGTAAGGTTATTAAAAAGCCGTTCTTTGATACGTTCAGAGCGGTTTTTTGTTGGGGATAAATAGCCCTTGACATTAATGTTAGAATAATATAACATTAAGTTAGGTCGAGTTAACAAAATGTTAATAATTAATTACAAACATATGAGCAATGATAAAATTCGTTTAATTCTAATAACAATCGTTAGCATAACGTTGTTTGCTACCATTATTTTGTATTCTTTTTTAAGTGTTTCTAAGAGGGAAATACATGCTGGGGGCTTACTCCCTATTTTAATTCCATTGATAGTGATTGCTTTTATGGCCTTTTTTATTGTGAGAAGGTACAAGGACATCAAGCAAGGCATGCCCTTGGAAGATGAAAGGTCAAGAAAAGTTATAACCAAAGCATCGGCTTTGAGCTTTCAGTTTTCACTATATTGGCTGTTGGCTATATCTTGGTTTGAGCCGTTTTTTGCTAAAGTATTGTTTAACGGAGAAAAATTAGATGCCAGCCAAACTGTTGGAGGAGGTGTTGCTGGTATGGCGGTATTCTTTGTTGTGTTTTGGCTTTATTACAACCAAAAAGGCCAATTAAATTAATGTGATATGCAAAACCGAATAAAAGAGTTTAGGGCCAAATTTAATATGACCCAAGAAGATTTAGCCAGAAAAGCTGGGGTTAGAAGGGAAACAATTGTTTTTTTGGAAGCTGGAAAATATAACCCATCTTTGAACCTGGCCCATGAAGTTTCTAAAGCATTAAAAACCACAATCAATGAACTGTTTATTTTTGAGAATAAGAGGTAGGGACGCCTTTGCTTTTTAGGCAAAAAGGATGTATAATAAAAAACAGATATGATTCCACGATTTAAGAAAAATTTAAAAGTTCCAGACCCGCATTTGAAAAAAGAACAGTTTTTGGAGGAGCATAATAAGTTGGCTCCTGAAAACTTGAGGGCCACTGTTGCTTTGCTTTCTCGATTTAGGGAAGAAAAGGCCTCGCTTTTTCACAATGATGATTGGCCAATAGACAAGTTTAGAAGGCCGTTTATTTTATGGCTTACTTCTTTATACGAGCGCAAAATGATTGACTAATCAATTATTTATGTTAATATAAAAATAAGGAAGCTTCTTAATAAAAATTTAGTCGAGTTTATATAAGGAACTAAACTTTAGAGTAAAATCTTAAAAAATTAATTAAATTAACTTTTTAACTATGGAAGGAACAATAAAAACCCTTACAGAAAAAGGTTTTGGATTTATTGCTGTTGAAGGTGAGGAAAAAGATTTATTTTTCCACGGCAATGAATTAAAAGGCGTAAGCTTTGAAGACTTGAAAGTTGGGGACAAAGTATCTTTTGAAAAAGCTGATTCTCCCAAGGGGCCAAACGCTGTGGGCGTGTCCCGTATTGAAGAAGGGGGCGAAGTAAAAGAAGCAAAAGAAACCGAAGAGGAATCAGAAGAAACCGAAGCTGCACAAACAGAGATATAGATTATTGAAGTTCAACAAAAAAGCTTTCTGACGAAAGTTTTTTTGTTTTTTCAGATTGGATTGGATATGATATAATAAATTATAATAAAATATATGAAAAAAATAATTATTTTTATTTTAGTAATTGCTGTGGTTTTAGCTATTGCCATTACAGTTGATTTAAAGTTTTTCAATCAGCCAGAGCAAATAGCTTGCACCCAAGAAGCCATGCTTTGCCCAGACGGCTCTTATGTGGGAAGAGTTGGCCCTGATTGTGAGTTTGCTCCTTGCCCAGAGCAGAATGTAAACGATGCTTACAAAAACATTTCTTATGAAATAGAGGGCCAAACAATCACCCTAATAAACGGCGCAGCAGAAGAGGATATCATTCCTGGCTCGGCTTCAAAGAAAATTACCCAGTATTTTGGCAATGAGGCAGCCGGAGATTTTAATGGAGACGGTTTTTCTGACGTTGCTTTTTTGCTTACTCAAAACAATGGGGGTAGCGGAACATTTTATTATATTGTGGCTGCTCTTGCCACATCAAGCGGATATCAAGGCACAAACGCTGTTTTGCTTGGGGATAGAATTGCACCTCAAACAACTGAATTTCAGAATGGAGAAATAATTGTGAATTTTGCTGATCGTAACCCAGACGAGCCCATGTCGGCAGTTCCTTTAGTGGGGGTTTCTAAATATTTTAAAATAATAGATGAAAAGTTAATTGAAGTGGAGCAATAGTTTTTGGTTTTTAGAGCAATACGTTAAACATAAAATAGTACCAGCCAAGCCGCTTTTTTATGGGAGCGGTTTTCCCTTGGGGATAAAAGTATTGACAAGAAATAGTTTTGGGTGTATATTCATAATAGATAGCGGTTCAGAAAGGTCGGGCTATTGTTAATTAATATTTAATAAAAATATGCCAAGATTTGATGGAACTGGCCCTATGGGTTATGGTCCTGGCACTGGCTGGGGTTTAGGCCCCTGTGGAGGAGGTATGGCTTATGGCCGTAGAGGATTTGGCCGATTTTGGAGATTTGGCCCTCAAGTAACAAAAAAAGAGGAACAAGAGATGCTAGAGCAAGAAGTAGGAATATTAGAAAGCGAGCTAAAATCTATTAAAGAGCGCTTAGCTGAAATAAAGGACCAAAAAAACTAAAAGAAGGCCGAGAGACCGGCTCTTTCTTAGTCAGGAAAGAGCCGGGGGACCTTCTTTAGTTAAAGCGTACCAATTTATTTATTTTTTTTCAATCATCATGCCAAGGCCAAGATTATGCAGGAGAATACAATTTAATCCCAATGTTACTTATTTTAAGCCCCAAGGTGTGCCGATGAGGTTTTTGGAAGTAATTGAATTAACTGCTGAAGAAGCAGAAGCTTTAAGGTTAAGAAATATCAAAGAGTTAGACCAGGAAGAAGCAGCCAAAAAAATGAACACCTCCCAAAGCACTTTTCAACGGATTTTGTCTTCAGCTTACAAAAAAACTACCGAAGCCTTAATAGAGGGAAAGGCAATTAAGATAGTAAAATAATAGCAATAATGGAAACAGTTTTATGGATATAAAAATAGATGAGATAGGCCCTCAATATCTTTTAGAGGTTAATGACCCGAAAATTCAGATGAAGGGTTTTTTAGTTATAGATAATCTTGCTTTTGGCCCGGGCAAGGGAGGCATTAGAATGACTCATTGTGTTTGTTTAGAGGAAGTTTTTCGTTTGGCTCGGGCCATGACTTATAAAAACGCCTTGGCTGGTTTGCCTTTTGGCGGTGCAAAAGCAGGGATTATTTGGCATGGAGGAGACGACAACTTGAAAAAGCAATATATTCAAAGTTTTGCTAAATTAATTAAACCTTTAATCCCTCAAAAATATATTGCCGGGCCTGATGTTAATACAGGCGAAAAAGAAATGGATTGGTTTACTCAAGCAACAGGCTCTTGGGGGTCAGCCACTGGCAAGCCAGTAAATCTTTGTGTGAAAAAAGCAAGATCTTTAGAAAAGAAATGCGGTTTGCCTCATGAGCTTGGCAGTACTGGTTTTGGGGTTGCTCAAGCTGTGAAAACAGCTGCGGAAATGATAAATCTTGATATAAAAAATGCCACAGTGGCGATTCATGGCTTTGGCAATGTGGGTACCTTTACTTATCATTTTTTAACTAAAATGGGGGCAAAGGTTGTTTTAGTGGCTGATAAAAGCGCTGCGCTTTTCGCGAAGAATTGTTTTGACCACAAAATTATGGGAGAGCTTATCCAAAAAAAAGCTGAAGTTTGTAATTATTTAGGGCAGGCAGAAACAATAAAGTTAGAGGATTTTTGGAAAGTGCCTGTTGATATTTTAATACCCGCTTCTGTTACTGATGTTATCAACGAAAATAATCAAAACCAAATAAAAGCAAAGATTATTGTTGAAGCAGCCAACATTCCGATGAGAGAAAAGGTGGAAAGCGATCTTTTTAAAAAAGGAATTTTGATTGTTCCTGATATCATAGCAAATGCTGGAGGGGTTATTTCTTCATTTGCAGAGCATAAAGGATATAATGCTCCAAAGATGTTTGCTATCATTGAAAAGAAAATCAAAAAAATCGTTCGCACAGTTTTAAAAGAAAGTTTAAAGAAAAATGAAAACCCTCGGCAAATAGCTTTAACATTAGCCAAGCAAAAAGTTTTAAAGAAAATGGGCTGATAGCTTTCAGTTGAGGAGTTTCTTATGGTATAATAAAGAATAAAAAACGAATATGAATAAATTTTTTAAATTTTTAATCGCAGTTATTTTATGCGAGGGGGCAGGGGTGATCGGCTCTTTTTTCACAACTCCTTCAATTGGTTCTTGGTATGCTGCTCTATCCAAGCCAAGTTTTAATCCGCCTAATTGGATCTTTGCTCCTGTGTGGACATTGCTTTTCTTTTTAATGGGCATTTCTTTATATTTAGTTTGGTCTGCTTTTCCTAAAGATGCAGAAGGGGAAGAAATAAAAAAGCGAACAGCTGTTTTAGTTTTTTTTCAGCAACTTGGTTTGAACATTTTATGGAGCGCTTTGTTTTTTGGATTGCATAATCCACTCTTGGCTTTTATAGAAATCATTGCTTTGTGGTTTGGAATTTTAATGACAATTTTTTATTTTGCAAAAATTTCCAAAGCAGCTGCCTGGTTGTTAGTGCCCTATATTCTTTGGGTTTCTTTTGCCGCTTTTTTAAATCTTTCTATTTGGTGTTTGATAGTTTAAATTACATCAAAAAAACAGTCAGCTTGATGGCTGACTGTTTTTAAATATATAAGATTAAAGCCCTAAGCCAGAGCCAGTTATTCTTTTTTTGTTTATTCCCAGCAGCAATTGATGGCTTTTTTCACCAATTCGCCCATTTTAGAGAAAAAGGTTTGTTTGTTTGGCTCTTTATCGTGGATATTTATGGCGTTTTCGTCAATTTTTTTTAAACCATCAGTGTTTATTAAATCCATATTTAAGGCCCAAAATAAAGAGTAAAGATTATAGGCCTTGCCAAACAAATCGTAGGCCTCTGGCTTTTTGTCTTGGCCAGAGCTAAGCTCAGCTTTGCCGATCATTTTAGTGCCAACCTCCATCAAGCGCATTGAAGCTGCCAGCAAGTGTTTGGAAATGCACCATTTTTCACTTCCATCAGTTGAATCCTTAACAATTTTTTTTAGCAAGTCCTTTCGCATTTCCCGCACATCTTTTATTAAATCATAGTATTCAGGTTTTTGAGTTTTGCCCCCAGAAAAGAAAAAGTGCTCCTCAATGCTAACTAAATTCATAATAGCAATAGATAAATCCTGGTCCGAGGACAAATCCAGCTTCTCTTGCTTTTTCATTGCATCAACTTTGCTAATAAACTCTTGAATTTTTTCCATTTTTGCGTTTTCTTCCATCATATATTTAAATTAACGGATTATTAAATAAATTATTAAACTAGCTATTGCCAAAAAGCCAACTGGAAAAACCACTTTTTGCAAAGGAAAATATGACTTGTTGTTATTTCTTTTTTTTAAATAATTGTGTTTGAAATTAGCGATAACAAAAACGATACTACCCACAATTATGCCAAAAAGCAGCTTGTCAATGCCCCAGCATTGATTAAAAGGGTGGCCAATCATTCCAGTGAAATATAAAGGAATAATTGTAATGGCATACCATAAAATAGTGGTTAAAATTTCTCGGCCCTTAAATTTAATATTTTTTCTGTTCAAATAATCAATGGTCCAAATAACCAAAGAAACAAGCAACCCTCCCACCCAAAGCCCGGTAATGCGGTCATCAATTTTAAGCCACCTAGCCAAACCAACACAAGAGCCAACTGCAATAGTACAAACAGGGCATACAGCTTTAGCGAACGAGGCTGTTAAAATACCTCCAATAGCCAACAAAGATAAGGTAATTTTTTTCTTTAACATAATTTTAATAATCATATCATAGCACAACTATTTTATTATAGCAAAATCTTTTTTTAGCTTTATAATTTTGTTGTAAGATTCTTCAATAGAAGAGGTGGCTATTTCCCCTGACTTAACAGCTTGGAAAATAGCCTCGCTTGCTTGATAGGGCAAAGCTTCATCGTAAGAATTAACATTATTGGAAATAATTATTAAGTTACATCCCGCTTCAGCCATTTTAATTACGGCTTGACTGGGCCCGAAATTTTGGGTGATAGCACCCATTGATAAATCATCGCAAACAACGACCCCTTGGAAATGCAGCAACTCTTTTAAAGTTTTTTGGATAATATTGTAAGAAAGAGTGGCTGGGTAATTTTGGTCTAAATTTCTGTTAAATAAGTGGCCAACCATTATTGTTGGCGCTAAACCTTTTTTAATAAGCAGTTGAAAGGGGATTAGCTCTTTGGCCTGGAAAGTAGCGGTTATATCAGCTATACCAAAGTGGCTGTCGGTTTGAGAAGAGCCGTGACCAGGAAAATGTTTTAAAGAAGTAATTATTTTATATTCATTTAAGCCGTTTATAAAGCTTTCAGCTTGAGCGCTAACAGCAGTTGGATCATCTCCAAAAGACCTTTCAATGTTGCCAATAATCGGATTTTGAGGGTTTAAGTTTAAATCTACCACTGGGGCGAAATCAAAGTTAATGCCCAAATCGCTTAATTGTTTACCAAGGTCTTTGGCTATTTGCAGGGTTTGCCCTGGTGTTCCTTGACCCATTTTTTGAGCCGAGGGGATATTTATAAAACCATATTTTGGTTTTAAGCGGTTCACAAAACCTCCCTCAACATCAATAGATATAAGCAAAGGGGTGGTTGAATTTTTTTGAAGGTCAGCTATTAGCTTTTTGGTCTGTTCTGGACTAATGATATTTCTTGGGAAAATGCCAGAAGGCACATCAGTGTCAAATAAAATAATCCCTCCGATTTTTAATTCCTTAATGGCTTTATTAATAAAAGAGTTCTCTTGGAATTGAGTGCCCCTAAAGCCTAAAATTAGCATTTGCCCAATCTGTTCTTTTAAAGTTTTGTCTTGAACATCTTCTTTTTGAGAGGTTTGAGTTTTTGAAGGAGCTGGTTCTTTTTGATTAATTAGGCTTTGTTGCTCAATTTTTTTTGTTTTTGGAAAAACAAAATGCCCGGCTAAAAGTAGCAGCATTAAGGTTAAAATAGGTAATATTTTTTTATAATTTTTTTGCCAGAATTCCTTAAAAAACATTTTATTATTATATCACATAAAAGCGATTTTTGTGGTAAGATTGATTGATGAAGATATTTTTTTGGATTATTGTATGCGCAGTGATTCTAGCCATTGTTTTTATAGGTTTTTGGTTACAAAAAAGCAATATGGAAACAACAAAGGTTTGTTATGGCGAACATTGTTTTATTGCTGAAACAGCTAAAACGCAAGCTCAAAGGGTTAGGGGCTTAATGTTTCGTAAGAGCTTAGCTAAAGACAGGGCTATGTTTTTTGTGTTTGATTCTCCAGGGGTGCATAATTTTTGGATGAAAAATTGCCTAATTCCTTTGGATATAATATTTCTTGATGAAAATTATAAAGTAGTGGCTATAAAGCCAAACAACCAGCCTTGCCAAGAAGGGGAAGAATGCCTTAGCATTAACCCTAATGTTTTAGCCAAGTATGTGCTGGAAATAAATGCTGGTTTGGCCAGCCAAATCGGCCTTGTGGTGGGCAGCCAATTTATTGTTAAACCTTGACAAGGGGATTTAACTTGGTATAATACAAGCATAACACCGACAGTCCGCATAAACTACGGGCTAAAGTTGGGTGGCAAAAGAGAGAGCCCTTGAAAAAGGGTTCTTTCTTTTTTATAATCAGCTTGGACCTGGGCCTGTAGTTTATACGGTTAAAATGTCGGTGTTGCCACCCGACGAAAGGGGTTCGAATCCCCTCAGGTCCATTCAAAGAACTCCTTTTTGAGGAGTTTTTTGATGTTATATTTGACACAGCATAGCTTTTAATGCTATACTTTAGTTAAGTGTACAAACGTACAGCTCCCTAAATTTTGCAAAGAGCTTTTTCATAAGTGTTAGGCAAGAGAGTCAGGAGTAATATAAGGTCGTTAACATAATATTATTATGGAAAAAAAGCTATTTGTGGGGAGTTTATCTTACTCAACCACCGATGATAGTTTGAAAGCATTTTTTGAGCAAGCCGGGCAAGTGGAGTCAGCTGTTATTATCACTGACAAGCTTTCTGGCCGTTCAAAAGGATTCGGTTTTGTGGAAATGGCTTCAGAAGATGAAGCCCAAAAAGCCGTGGAAATGTGCAATGGAAAAGAATTAGACGGACGAACTATCGTGGTTGACGAAGCCAAACCAATGCAGCCAAGAGCTCCAAGGTCATTTGATGGCCCAAGAAATGGAGGTGGAGGCAGATTTGGCAGGAGATAATTTTACTCTTTAAAACAAAAATCCGCCTTGGGCGGGTTTTTGTTTTATGTTAGAATATGGTAATAAACAATTATCACTATGGAAAATATTTTAGGCGTTGATATTGGCGGGTCAAAAATTAGAATGGTTGTATGGAAAAGCAAAGCTGAGCTTAGCTCTGGCAATAAGCCATTAAAAGAATGGCAAAGCAGAGAAGCCACATTGGAAAATCTAAAAAAAGGCTTCGAGTTTTTTGGCGGAGCTTTGGGGTCCGCTATTTCTAAAGTTGGAATTGGCGCGCCTGGGCTTTTAGATTTTAAAACAGGAACATTAATGCGTTGTGGAAATTTACCAAAATTTAAGGGTTTAAATTTAAAGCAATGTTTGGAAGCAGAGGTAAGAGCCGACAATGACGCTAAATGTTTTTTAAGGGCGGAAATGGCTTTTGGATTAGCAAAAAATTATAAAAATGTTTTGGCTGTTATTTTTGGTACTGGAATAGGAGGAGCCATTAACAGTTGGCAGGGTAGAAATAGTTGGGCAGGAGAATTTGGCCATATGATTATTGATAAAGGCAAGGATTGGGAAAAGCTTTATCAAGAAACAAAAAATAGGCCGAAAGAACAAGAAAAAATAAATGCTATTGGTTTGGCTAATTTAATTAATGTTTTTAATCCAGAGGTCATTGTTTTGGGAGGCAAAGGAGCAAAAATGCCCAGTAAAGAAATAATAAGCAAGTATCTGCTTTTACCCAAACCACAAATGCCAAAAATTGTTTTGAGCAAATTAGGCGACAATGCAGTGGCCATTGGCGCAGCTTTACTTTTTTCTTGAATCATAAATCATGAATCATAAATCATTTTCTGGTCCAGTTGGGATTTTTGATTCTGGGTTTGGGGGCCTGGAAGTTTTAAAACATATTGTTAAAAAATTACCTCAATACGATTATGTTTATTTAGGCGACACTGCCAGAACGCCTTATGGCTCAAGGAGCCAAGAGGTTATTTATAATTTTACATTGCAGGCAGTTGATTTTTTGTTTCAGCAGAACTGTCCTTTGGTAATTTTAGCTTGCAATACAGCATCAGCAGAGGCTTTGCGGAAAATCCAGCAGGGCTGTTTGAAAAATAATTATTCAAAGCACCGCGTTTTAGGGGTTATTATTCCAGCAGCTGAACAAGCTATTGCTTTAACCAAAAATAATAGAGTGGGGGTTATTGCCACAGAAGGCACAGTTAATTCAAAGGCTTTTGAAAAAGAATTAAAAAAAAGAAATCCAAAAATAAAAATTTTTCAAAAAGCTGCTCCTCTTTTAGTGCCAATTGTGGAGGAAGGCGAGCATAAATCAGAAATTGCTAAAATTGCCTTGCAAAAATATTTAAAGCCACTTTTAATTCAAAAAATAGACACTTTGATTTTAGGTTGCACCCATTATGGAATTTTGGAAAAGCAAATTAGGAAAGTCCTTCGGCAGGGCTCAGGACAGGTTGGCCAAGACATCGCAGTGGTTTCAGAGGGCAAAGTAGTGGCAGAAAAATTAGCCGATTATTTACAGAGGCATCCAGAAATTGAAAATCGCTTAACTAAAAACAGCCAGCAAATCTTTTTAACAACTGACCTAACTAACAAATTCCAAACCCTTGGCACCCAATTCTTCGGCAAAGAAATTATTGCAGAAAAAATTAAATTTTAAGTAATTTATTTTAAGAACATTAAAAAAGGAGGTGGAAATCATGAATAAGTTCGGTTTTTGGTGGGAAAGTAAGGAAAAAGATTTTTTTATCGCCAGGAATGGCATAACAAAAGAAGAAGCAGAAGAAATTTTGCCCCAAATTATTGATAATCTTAAAGTTATAGAAAAGCGAAGGAAGAATATTATGATGTTGGTGCAAAGCAAAGGAGTACAATTTTATCTTTCGATTTGGCGCAATAGATTAGCTGAGCTTCCAATAACAGCAGACCAAAAAGTTATTAGAACCGATCATTGGGATGAACTTCCCAAAGAGTATCAGGATATTGAGCCGTAGTATTTTTAGCAAGATATGCTGTGATTATATTTTCAGCATATCTTTTTTATTTGGTTGGAATTTGCTATAAAGGATAAAATAGTTATGCAGAAAATATATCTGGACAATGCAGCTACCACCAAGATTGATAAAAAGGTTTTTGAGGCAATGGCGCCTTATTTAAAGGGGGATTTTGGCAATGCCTCGTCTTTGCATTGGTTTGGCCAAAAAGCCCATGAAGCAATTACAAAAGCCAGACAGCAAGCAGCTGATTTTTTGAATTGTAATTTTTTAGAAGTTTATTTCACAGGGAGCGCCACAGAAAGCGATAATTTAGCAATTTTCGGAGCAATGAGAGCTGCTCAAAAAAAAGGCATAGCAAAACCGCATATAATAACCTCAGCGATTGAACACCCTGCGGTTTTAGAAGTTGTGAAGCACTTGGAGAAAACTGGCGAAATTGAGGCAACGTATTTAGCAGTTGGCAAAGAAGGGGTGGTAAAAGTAGAAGATGTTCAAAAATCTATTAAAGAAAATACGGTTTTGGTTTCAATAATGTATGTTAACAATGAAATTGGCGCCATACAGCCAATTGCCGCAATCGGCAATTGGCTTAAAATCAAAAATCAAAAATCAAAAATCAAAATTTTACTTCATACGGACGCAGTGCAGGCAGTAAATTATTTAGATTGTAATGTTGGTAAACTAGGAGTGGATTTGCTAACTTTGTCTGGGCATAAAATATACGGGCCAAAAGGAGCAGGGGTTTTGTATAAAAGAAAAGGAGTCGAACTTGAACCGATTATTTTTGGCGGGCATCAGGAAAGAGGGTTGCGCCCTGGCACTGAAAACATAGCTGCAATCGTTGGGGTGGGAGAGGCGATTGCAGAAATTTTAAATTCTAAATTGCAAATTTTAAAAATAAAAAAGTTAAGAGACAAATTGATAGACGGAATTTTAAAAAATATACCGGGTACGAACTTGAATGGTTCTCGGGAGAGCCGTTTGCCCAATAATGTTAATATAAGCTTTGACGGAGTGGAAGGAGAAAGTATTTTAATGGCTTTAAACGAAAAAGGCGTGGCTGTTTCCACCGGCTCAGCTTGCGCTTCAGGGAGCTTGGAGCCAAGCTATGTTTTGTTGGCTTTGGGGTGTTCGGTTGTAAAAGCGCACGGCTCTATAAGATTTACTTTGGGCAAATACAACACCGAGAAAGACATTAATTATGTTTTGAAAATTTTACCTGGCATTATTGAGCGATTACGAAAAATTTCCCCTTTAAAATAATCTTAATTTTATGGCATTGCCTTATTCAAAACAAGTTATCCAGCATTTTAATAAACCCCACAATTATGGCAAAATGAAAAACCCCGACGGTGTGGGCGAGGTTGGAAATGTTGTTTGTGGCGACCTGATGAAGCTTTATATTAAAGTTGGCCAAAATAAAAAAGGCCAGGATATTATAAAAGATATTAAATTTGAAACGTATGGCTGTTTAGCTGCTATAGCTTCAAGCAGTATGCTGACGGATTTAGTTAAGGGCAAAACAATAGAAGAAGCAATTAAATTTGATAGAAAAGAAATTGTTGAGGGGCTGGGCTCTTTGCCACCCATTAAAATTCATTGTTCAGTTTTGGCTGGAGGTGCTTTAATTGAAGCAATACACGATTATTTAACAAAAAATAAAAAGCCAATTCCCCAAGCGCTTAATAAACGCCACAAGCAATTGGCTGCAGAAAAACAAACAATAGGCAAGAATCGCCAAGTTTGCTAGCTTGCCCTTATAGTTGTTTTTTTTATTTCCGGGTAGATTTTCAGCAAAACAGCAAAAAAGCTAACAATCATTGGCCCGATTATAATTCCCATTGGCCCGAACCAAGAAATTCCTCCTAAAACCGAAAACAAAATAAGTAAAGGGTGCAATTCAGCCCCCTTTTTTAATTTTGGGCTAACCAAGTAGTCAAGAACGGCGTTAATGCCCAAAGTCCAGATTAAAAAGGCCAAAACCATGATAAATTTACTCGCAAAGAGCAAATAAATGGCCGCAGGGATTATTATCAAAGCCAAGCCAATGCCAGGCACAAAAGAAGTAATCATGGCAACCGATCCCCATAAAGCTCCGTTGGGCAGGCCAAATGCCCAAAAGCCAATTCCAATGGCTATTCCTTGTAAAACAGCCACAAATAAGCCGCCTTTTATAGAAGCATTTATTGTTTTTTTAAGAGCAGTAAAAATTTCCTGATCATTTGTTGCTGAAAGAGGGCTTAAGATGAAAAAGTATTGTTTTATTGCGCTTCCTTCTCGGAAGAAATAAAACAATGTAATCAATCCAAGAGTTAAAGCAATCAGGAATTTCGCCGCTCCAGAAAATATATCGCCCAAATGCTTTACTGTGAAGCTTAAAACAGGGGATAGAATTTGCTGGGCATCTATGTTTAAAGAAAATCCAGGCGATAGTTTTTGGGCCGTTTTTTCTATTTGGTTGATGAGATTGTTAAACTGGCTGAAATTATTGCCCGAAAGCCCTAAATAGAGGGAAGAGGCCTCTTTGTATACCTGATAGCCAATTAGAAATAAAGGACCTAAAATGATTAGAGCGATAAGGATAACCGAAACCAAAGAAGCAATGGTTTTTTTCTTTTTGCAAAATTTTAAAATTTTGCTGTAAAAAGGCCTAAAAACAATTGCCAAAGCCCCGGCGGTAATAATAATGCTAATGTAGGGTTTAAACAAAATTAGCAAAAGAATAAAACTAGCCAACAAAAGAGTTGAAAAGAAAATATTTTGAATTTTTTTATTTTTTGTTTGGGGCATTGTTTTTTTAAATAATTATTCTATTCTATAATGAATCAACATGAAAAACAAACATCACAAAGTGGCAGTGGCTTTATCGGGCGGGGTTGATTCTTCGGTTGCAGCTGCTTTATTAAAAAAGCAAGGCTTTGAAGTAGTTGGTTTTCATATGCAACTGTGGAAATCAAGCCCTAATAAGGCCCAGCAAGCAGAAATTGAAAATCGCGTTAAGCAAATTGGAAAGGTATTGGATATTCCAGTTAAGATTTTTGATTTTAAAAAAGAATTTAAGGATTGTGTTGTTCAGTATTTTATTGATAGTTATAAAAAAGGAACAACCCCAAATCCTTGTGTTGTTTGTAATGCTAAAATTAAGTTTGGATTGTTAATGGAAAAAGCCCAAGAACTTGGCTGTAATTATTTAGCCACTGGCCACTACGCCAAAAAATTAAAAATGAAAAATGAAAAATTAAAAATTTTAAGAGCAAAGGACAAAAAGAAAGACCAGACGTATTTTCTTTGGAAGTTAAGCCAAAGGCAGTTAAAACATATTTTATTTCCGCTTGGGCAAATTGAAAACAAACAAAAAGTAAGAGAAATGGCTAAAAAATTTGGCTTGCCAACTGCCAAAACCCCAGAATCCAACGATATTTGTTTTTTAAGAGCAACTAACACAAGTGATTTTTTAAGCAAGAATTTGCAAGTAAAACAGGGGAAGATTATTGACACCAAGCGAAGTCTTTTAGGCGAGCATCAAGGGCTTTGGTTTTACACTGTTGGCCAAAGAAAAGGCCTAGGGCTTTCAGGAGGGCCGTGGTTTGTTGTAGAAAAAAATTTTGAGAAAAATATTTTAATCGTTTCCACAAACGAAAAAGATTTATTGAAAAAAGAGGTAAGATTTAAAAATGCTAATTGGCTTCATAAGCCAGAGCATTTTCCTTTTAAAGCTAAAGCAAAAATTCGTTATGGCGCTGAATTAGCAA
>JAQURU010000004.1:0-1606 GCA_028715435.1 Minisyncoccota bacterium | reverse complement strand
GTTTCCACAAACGAAAAAGATTTATTGAAAAAAGAGGTAAGATTTAAAAATGCTAATTGGCTTCATAAGCCAGAGCATTTTCCTTTTAAAGCTAAAGCAAAAATTCGTTATGGCGCTGAATTAGCAAATTGTTTGGTTTATAAGAACAAAGCGATCTTCGCTAAGCCCCAGCGAGCTATCACTGCTGGCCAGTCTGTTGTATTTTACAAAAATGAAGAGCTACTAGGCGGAGGAATTATCACAACCCCTTGACAAGTTTTTTAATGCGAGTAAGATACAAATTGTTTTTGAAAGTGCAGGTAAGAGCAAATAAAAAATGCTTTTGCCCGCACCTTTAAAAAGCTTTTGAGGCTCGAAAAATAATTTTCTGAATTTTATTCCAGCAATTCAGACGGGCCTCGCCAATTTAAAGGAGAGAATAAGACAGACAAAGGAAAACACGGCCTTAACAGGGCTATTACTCATTAACCTTTGGGTTAACTTGGGTTCACGCAAAGAATTCAAGAGTACGAGTAGCGTTTCCTGTTGTCTCTCTTTTCTCTCCTTTTTCTTTGCTTTGAATTATTTTTGTGATACAATAATTCAATATTATGATTAATGAAATTTTAAAGCCAGGTGGCAAAGCAATTCTATTGGGAAACGAAGCCATTATTAGAGGGGCCTTGGAAGCAGGGCTGCAGTTTGTGGCAACTTACCCTGGCACTCCAGCTTCTGAAATTGGCAATACCTTTTACAAAATTTCCAAGCAAGCCAATGTATATTTTGAATTTTCCACTAATGAAAAGGTAGCCATAGAAGCTGTGATGGGGGCTTCGTTTTCAGGGCTTAAATGTTTAGCAGCTATGAAAAATTTTGGCATGAATGTGGCTAGTGACAGCTTGCTACCGTTTTTGTATACAGGGAGTAAAGGTTCCACTGTTATTTTAGTTGCAGACGATCCTTCTTGCCATTCATCTGCTCAATCCGAAGAAAATTCTAGGGGGTTTAGTTATTTGGCCCATATTCCCACCTTAGAGCCATCAGATCCTCAAGAGTGCAAGGATTTCACAAAACTGGCCTTTCAATTATCTGCAAAGTTTAAAACTCCTGTAATGGTTCGTTTAACCACTAGGGTTGCCCACCAGAAAATGCCCGTTGCTTTAGGGGTTTTGCCGAAGCCAAAAACTCTAGCAGGAAAATTTATTCGTAACCAAAAGCGCTTTGTTACAATGCCTCCAAGAGTTATGGAGATGCATCAAGAACTTTTAGATAAAATAAAAGCAATCCGCAAAACAGCAGATAAGTCAGCGATAAACCAAGTTGTTGGTTCAGCAATAAAAGAAAAAATTGGAATTATTACTTCTGGCGTGGCTTTTTTACACACAATGGAAGCAATATCAACCGTTGATGTGAAAGCGCCAGTTTTAAAGCTGGGCTTTTTTTATCCCCTACCAGAAGAAAAAATAAAAAGGTTTATTAAGCCCTTAAAAAAGGTTTTAATTGTTGAAGAGCTTGATCCGTATTTAGAAAAAGAAGTTGAGCGAATTGCTAAAAACATTAATCCAAAATTGCAAATTTTTGGCAAAGCTGAGCTTAGCTCTGGCAAAAACATATTGCCAGAAACAGG
>JAQURU010000003.1 GCA_028715435.1 Minisyncoccota bacterium | reverse complement strand
TTTTATTATTGATAAACTTTTTGACTTCAC
Source organism: Minisyncoccota bacterium (assembly GCA_028715435.1). Taxonomy (GTDB): domain Bacteria; phylum Patescibacteriota; class Minisyncoccia; order Minisyncoccales; family CG1-02-41-26; genus STD1-80. The sequence continues at coordinate 22,809 of JAQURU010000003.1, read as the reverse complement.
AATCTATTTTTGAATATATTTGGAAAGGGTTTTTGTTGGCTCTATTTGTTCTATTTGGATGGTTGTTGATTAAAAGTGTGGTCAAGGAAATAAAACAAAGAGAACGGATTGACCAATATGCCAAAGATTTGTCTTTAGCCAATACTAGCTTGCAAAATGCCTACGCCAAGTTAAAAACTTTAGATAAAGCTAAAAGCGAATTTGTATCTATTGCTTCTCATCAACTGCGAACACCTTTAACAGCCATAAAAGGCTACATATCAATGATGATAGAAGGGGATTACGGCAAGCTCTCCAAGGCTGCTATGCAATCAATGAAAAATGTTTATTTAGCCAACGAAAGGCTGGTAAAACTGGTAAATTCACTTTTAGATATGTCTAGGATAGAAGCAGGCAGAATAACTTTGGATTTCACGCCAGTGAAAATTGATGAATTAATAGCTGGCATTTTACGAGAATTAAGGCAGGAAGCAGAAAATAAAAAATTAAAGCTACGATTAGTAAAAGATCAAATAAAGCTGCCAAAAATTGAAGCAGATGCTACTAAACTAAGGGATGCTTTAATGAACTTAGTGGACAATGCCATTAAATACACTAATAAAGGGGAAGTGCTGGTGAAAATTAAATATAAGTCTTTTGAAGGCGATGTAGAAATAACTGTGCAAGACACAGGCGAGGGAATGACAAAAGAAGAAATTGATAAATTATTTCAAAGTTTTTCTAGGGCGGATTCGGGCCGAAAAAACTGGGCAGAGGGGTCTGGGCTTGGGCTTTACGTTGCCAAAAAATTCGTGGAAATGCACCACGGCCAAATCAAAGCCGAATCTCCCGGCAAGGGCCAAGGCAGCCGCTTTATCGTTGAGCTGCCAATATCCCAGCCAGAAGCAAGCTTAGCTGCCTCAGAGCTAACTGTAGATTTACAAAATAGGGTTGACACAAATAAATAAAATGCTATAATGCCAATGTTGATTGAATAATGACAGAAGCTTAAAAACATAATAAGGAGGAAACAATGGGGAAAAATTTCTGTTTTTCATTGGCTGTTATCTTTACGGGTATTATTTTTGCGCCAGTAGGTTTGAGCCCTTGTGTGCAAACTGAAGCAAAAACAATATCAGTAATCCCAATGAAAAAAATGGCTTTGCTAAAGCAGCCAGTTTTTTTGTTTCAAAAAACAGTTTTGGCAACAGCCTACACTTCCAAGCCCGGTGATTTAACATTTAGTGAAACAAAACCGAGTTTAGGGACTATTGCAGTTGACCCAAAGCGCATACCGCTTGGTTCAACTGTTTATTTGCCAGATATTTTTCCAGGCCAAAAATTTTTGGCAGTTGACACTGGCAAAAAAATAAAAGGATGGAAAATTGATATTTGGATGCCTTCAGACGATCTTGCCCTGGAATGGGGTAAGAAAAAACTGCGGGCAATAATTAAAAAACCCTTGGCTGGATAGCCAAGGGCTTCTTTTTTGAAAATCAGGCATTCTTCGGATTATTCAACAGAAATAATTTTATACTTTATTTTCCCTTTGGGTGTTTCAATTTCTACTTCTTCCCCAGCTGTCTTGCCACCCAGGGCCTTGCCAAGAGGGGATTGACAAGAAATTTTGCCGTTTGTGGGGTCAGCTTCGTCTAAACTAACCACAGCCACTTGCTCTTTTTGACCATCACACTCCACATTCACTATTGAACCAATAACAACAGCGCCAGCTTTCCCCAAATTCACCGAAGGGTTTTCTTCAATAACTTTAGATTTTTTAATAGTATCTTCCAATTCCGCAATTCTACCTCTTAAAAAAGAAAGCTCTTCTTTGGCATGGTGATAAGCTGCATTTTCGGACAAATCACCGTAAGATGCAGCTTTGTTGATTTCTTCAGCCACTTCTTTTTGCCGAGTCTTTTTCAAATAATCAAGCTCATTTTTTAGTTTTTCCAAGCCCTCTTTAGTTATAAGTCTTTCTTGCTCCATATTAATAATTTATTGTATAATAATCTAATGAAAATGCAACTGTTTTGTTGCTAAAAGATAAATTTTTGAGTATTATAGAGAAATGACAATAGATACAGATCCAGAGAAAATTAAAGAAATTTTAGAAAGAGGGGTGGAGAAGGTGATTGACAAAAGCCACTTGGAAACGGCTTTAAAATCCGGCAAAAAGCTGCGAATTTATTATGGTATAGACCCAACTAGCCCAAGCATACACTTAGGGCATGCTATTGTTTTGTGGAAATTAAAATCATTTCAAGAATTAGGCCATGAAGTGATTTTACTAATAGGGGATTTTACTGCTAGAATCGGCGACCCAACTGATAAAGATTCAGTACGACAACCTTTAACAGAAAGGCAAGTGCAAACAAACATGAAAAGTTACAAAGAACAAGCCTCGCTAATTTTAGATTTTAAAAAAACAGAATTAAAGTACAATAGTGAATGGCTTTCAAGGTTGAATTTTGAAAAAGTATTAGAAATTGCTTCCCGGATTTCTGTTCAGAGAATGTTAGAAAGAGACATGTTTGAAAAAAGAATACAAGAAGGCAAAACTATTAGCTTGCATGAATTTTTATACCCTCTTATGCAAGGGTATGATTCAGTGGCGATGAATGTTGATTTAGAAATTGCTGGTAATGACCAGCTATTTAATATGTTAACTGGCAGAGACTTGCAAAAAATTTATAATAAAAAAGACAAAGATGTTTTAACCACCAAGCTTCTTTTAGGCACTGACAGCAGAAAAATGAGTAAAACATTTGGAAATACTATCCCTCTTACTGCCCAGCCAAATGAAATGTTTGGCAAAATAATGTCAATGAAAGATGAGCAGATAGGGGATTACTTTGAGCTTTGCACCCAAACGCCAATGGCAGAAGTTGCTAAAATCAAACAAGATTTGCAGAATCAATTGGTTAATCCGCGGAATTTAAAAGAAAGCTTGGCCTTTGAAATTGTTAAGCTTTACCATGGGGAAAAAGAAGCAGGAAACGCCAGAACAGAATTTGAAATAGTACACCAAAGAGGGGAATTGCCAAGTGAAATAGCAGAATGGCAAGCGCAAAAGAGAGCATACAATATTTTGGACTTATTATTTGAAAGCGAACTTACGGCTTCCAAAGCAGAGGCAAAAAGAATGATTCTTGGGAAAGCTGTTGAAATAAACGGCCAAATAAAAACAGATTGGCAGGAAATTATTAAAGTTGAAAATAACATGATTATCCAGGTTGGCAAGCGAAAATTTATTAAAATAACAATGAGATAAAATGCAAAAAAAATTGCTTATAGTTGAAGACGAACCACTTTTAAAAAATATGTATGTTGATCGGCTAAGCCGATTAGACGTTGAGATCCTTTCAGCTTCAACCCCCAAAGAAGGTTTTGCTATTGCTAAAAAAGAAAAGCCCGATTTAATTTTGTTAGATATTTTATTAGGAGATGAAAATGGTATAGAATTAATGGAAAAAGTAAGGGAAGAAGATGAAATTAAAAACACGAAAATTTTAGTTTTTTCTAATTTTGATGAGCCAAGAACGAAGAAAAAAATAATGGGTCTGGGCGCAATTGATTACCTTTTAAAAACAAATTATACGCCCAATCAAATAACAAAAATCATCGCTAATTTCTTAAAAAAATAAACTTATGAAAGAAAGGACTTTAATTAAAGAAGCTCCTCAAAAAATAGGCAAACAGATAAAAGTTGAGGGATGGATAAACACTATTCGCTCGCACGGGTCTATAGTTTTTTTTGATTTAAGAGACAGAAGCGGAATCCTGCAAGTTATTTGTGAAAAAAAAGTTCCAGAAGGATTAAAAGAAGAAGATGTTGTTTGCATTGAAGGATTAGTGAAAAAAAGACCTCAAAAAATGGAAAATAAAGACATTGAGACAGGCAAAGTAGAATTAGAAGCCCAAAAAATTGAAAGAATTAGCCAAGCAGTAGACCTGCCGTTTGCTTTAAAGGATACAGCTGGCTTATCTTTGCCAGTTTTATTAGATTTTCGGCCACTAACATTGCGAAGCGAGCAAGTAAAAGCAATTTTAAAAGTAGAGGAAGAAGTCATTGATGAATTTAGGCAAACCTTAAAAAGCTTGGACTTTACCGAATTCCAGGCGCCAGCTATTGTGCCAACAGCCACTGAAGGAGGGGCTGAAATATTCAAAATTAATTATTATGAAACAAGCGCTTTTTTAGGCCAAAGCCCTCAATTTTACAAACAAATACTAGTGGGCGCTTTTGAGCGGGTTTTCACAGTGGCTAAAGCCTACAGGGCCGAACCAAGTGTAACCACGCGCCATTTATCGGAATATATCAGCTTAGACGCTGAAATGGGCTTTATTGAACAATGGACTGATTTAATGGACACCTGCGAAATAATTATCAAAAATATATTTAAAAGAATAGAAGCTGAATGTTCAAAAGAACTTAAACTATTAAAAGCAACTGTGCCCCAAATCAGTAAAAATATTCCGCGGATTAAAATGCGAGAAGCCCAACAAACCATTTTAGAAAGAACCAAGCGAGATAACACTAAAGAGCCAGATTTAACCCCAGAAGACGAAAAAGAGATTTGCCAATGGGCTAAAGAAAAACACGGCTCTGAAGTTATTTTTATCACTCATTACCCGACTAAAAAAAGGCCTTTTTATACAATGCCTGATAAAGAAGACCCTGATTTTACTTTAAGCTTTGATGTTTTATGCCGCGGCCTGGAAATAACCACGGGCGGGCAGAGAATAAACGATTACAAAATGCTAGTGGAAAATATAAAAAAGTGGGGCAATAAACCAGAACAATTTGAGTTTTATTTACAGGCCTTTAAGTATGGTATGCCTCAAGAAGGTGGTTTTGCTTTTGGAGCTGAACGAATCGTCAAGCAAGTATTGGGATTGGAAAATTTACGAGAAGCCAGCGCCTTTCCAAGAGATATGGCTAGGATCGACGGGCGATTATCAAATAACGAATAATAAAATTAACCAATGAAAAAAGTTTATTTATTTCTATTTGCGTCTTTGGTTAGCGTTCCTTTTTGGCTAGGCATTAATTTATTGCAAAAACAAGCCCAAGGTTTTTTTGCTCAAAAAAACCGTTCGTTAGATATTCTAACAGCTCAAATTCATAACTCGCCTCAACAAACCGAAATCGCCACTACGAGCGACTCTTGCTTTTTAAATAATGTAAGCAGTAAAAGTTTTTTAATTTTGCAAATAAACCCAAACAAACCAAATAAAATTTTATTAGAGAAAAGTATAACATCCCAAATGCCTATTGCCAGCCTTACGAAACTAATGACCTATTTGATAGCTGGTGAGTTTTACAAAAACGAGCAAAAGGTTGTTATTCTTAACGGACCAACAGAAAATTCTACCTCTAACCAGCTGTGGGCAAATGGAATTTTAAAACAAGGCGACGTTTTTTCCGTTCAGGAACTTATATCTATTATGCTAGTTGAATCAAACAATGAAGCAGCTTTTGCTTTAACTAAAGTGATTGGCCAAGAAGGATTTTTAGATTTAATGAACATGAAGGCCAAAGAGCTTGGGCTTGTCAACACAAAATTTTATAACTCAATAGGGGTTGATCCAGAGGCCTTACAAATGCCCTTGGACCAAACAAATTATTCCACTGCTTTTGACCTTGCCCTGTTAGCAAAGTATTTAGTTTTCAACCACCCCGACTTTTTATCAATTATCTCTCAAAAAGAATATCCTGTTTACAAAAACGGCCAGCTTGTTTGGACGCTACAAAACACTAATGAACTATTAGGAGAAATACCCGAAATCATTGGAGGCAAAACCGGCACAACCGACAAAGCAGGGGAATGCTTAATGGAGATTATAAAAATGCCACAAGAAAATGACTACCTAATTGCCATTGTTTTAAACTCAAAAAACAGGTTTGATGATATGAGGATGCTTCTTTTCTGTTCGCAAGAAAAAATTTACGAAAATGGAATCTATTAATGTAATTAAAATTTTGTCCCTGTGCGCTTTTTCCGCTTTCGTGGCTGTTGTTTTAACCCCGGTTTTAACTCACTTTCTTTATAAATATAAGCTCTGGCGAAAAACCGCCCGCACCAAAACAATTAATGGAGAACAGGCCAAGGTTTTTCATTCCTTGCACAAAGAAAAAGAAGTGTCCACACCTAGATTTGGAGGACTTTTAATAATTTTAGCTACGATTTTTGTGGCTTTTTTGTTTTTATTGTTAGCTCAGATTTTCCCGCAAAGTTATATGTTGCAAAAATTAAACTTTCTTTCCAGAGAACAAACTTGGCTGCCCTTGGCAATTTTAATTGCTGGGGCAATTTTAGGATTCTTTGATGATTTATGGCAAGTGATTGGAAGGGGCAAATATGCTGGTGGGGGCATAAGGTTTACCAGGCGCCTTGGGGCTGTTCTGCTTATTGCTATTGTAGCAGCCTGGTGGTTTTACTTTAAATTAGATTGGCATACTTTACACATACCAGGAGACGGGGATTTTGAAATTGGCATTTTGTATTTACCTATTTTTGTCATAACTGTTTTGGCTTGTTGGGCAGGAGGGGTAATTGATGGCATCGATGGGCTCTCGGGAGGGGTTTTTAGCATTATGTTTGGCGCTTTTGCCATTATTGCCATGGCTAATGGCCAATATAATTTAGCAGCATTTTGCGGTGTAATTGCTGGGGCTACTTTGGCGTTTTTATGGTTTAATATACCACCAGCCAGATTCTATATGGGCGAAACTGGAACCATTGCTTTAACGGCTACCTTGGCAGTTGTTGCCTTTTTAACCGATTCCTTAGTGGTTTTGCCGATTATTGCTGGACTTTTAGTTATTGAAGCTGCCTCGGTTATTGTTCAGCTAATTGCTAAAAAATTCTGGCATAAAAAAGTTTTTCAGTGCGCCCCAATACATCATCACTTTGAAGCTATTGGCTGGAGCCGGGAAAAAATCACTATGCGCTTCTGGATAATCGGCCTCATCCTCGCCATCATCGGTGTTTCCATCCGTTTACTTGGATAAAATGAAAACAGAAAATTTAATCCGCCCCTTAGCGGAAAAAAAAATTTTAATTTTAGGGTTTGGGCAAGAGGGGATTGACACTTATTTGGCTTTGCGGAAATTATTTCCAGCAAAATTTTTAGGTATTGCGGATAAAAAAAACTTAAAAGAATTTGACAAAGCAACGCAAAAAATTCTACTAAAAGACAGAAAATTAAAATTATTTTTTGGCAAGGATTATTTGTCTAAAATAGGGGAGCATGATTTGATTATTAAGGCACCTGGCATCTCTGGAAAGGAGCTAAGCTCCTTTCATAATGGAAGGAGCTTCGCTCCTTCCAGTGCTGTTCGGATAACCTCCCAAACAGAAATATTTTTTGATAATTTTCCTGGGCTTATCGTGGGGATAACCGGAACAAAAGGAAAGGGGACAACCGCATCTTTAACTTATGAAATTTTAAAAAAAGCAGGCCTTAAGGTTTATTTAGGGGGCAATATTGGAAAGCCAGTTTTACAATATTTATTAAAAGCCAAGCCCAGTGATATTTTCGTTTATGAGCTTTCCAGCCACCAACTACAAAGCCTTAAAAAATCGCCTCAAATTGCTGTTTTTTTAAATTTATTCCAAGACCATTTAGATTATTACAAAAACTTCACCGAATACCAAAAAGCCAAAACTAATATTATAAAATACCAAACTAAAAATGATTATCTAATTTTTAATGGTAAGGACAGGCAAGTTTTAGCACTAAGCAAGAAGGCAAAAGCTCAAAAAATTGATTTTAGTTGCGATAGCAAATATTATAAAACTCTGCTAACTGGTAAATTTAACCAATTCAACATAAAAGCGGCTGTAGGGGTGGCTGAGTTATTTAAAATTCCAAACAAAGTAATGTTGCAAGTAATAAAAAACTTTAGGGGTTTGCCTCATCGTTTGGAATTTGTTGGAGAATTCAGGGGCATTAAATTTTATAATAACTCAATGGCAACTATTCCCCAAGCAACAATTTTAGATTTACAAACATTTAACGACCGCCCTATCTCTTTAATTATTGGAGGCTCTGATAAAGGCAATGATTACGCAAACTTATGCAAAGAAATTACCAAAACGTCAGTTAAAAATTTAATTATTTTGGGCCAGGGAACTGGCCAAAAGATACTGGAAGGGGTGAATCTCCTTCCTAAAAGGAAGGAGATTCACCCCTTCTTGGTCAATTCAATGCAAGAAGCAATTCAAGTTTGTTTTGAAAAAACACCTATAAAGGGAGTTTGTTTGCTGTCGCCAGCCAGCGCTAGTTTTAATATTTTCAAGAATTATCAAGAAAGAGGGAATCAATTTAAAAAATTCGCGAAGCTATATGAAAAAACATAGAAGCATAATTTTAGCCATTGCAACTGTGCTTTTAATCTGGGGAACTTTTACAATGGGAACCACCTCTTTCCCTGCTTCTTTGAGCCAATACGGAAACGTTTGGCCGGTATTTTTGCACCAAGCCATAATTATTGGCATTAGCTTGGCTTTAGGTATCACGGCCTATAAAATCCCTTTAAAATTCCTGCAAAAAATAGCTCCGATTTTATTTTTAATAAATGTTATCTTAATTTTTTTAGTGTTCGCTCCAGGTATTGGAATTGAAACAAAAGGGGCCCATAGATGGTTAAAATTACCAGGATTTAGCTTCCAACCATCAGAGTTTTTAAAAATAAGCTTTATTATGTATTTGGCTGCCTGGCTATCAGCAAGGAGTCAAGGTGAAAAAATAAAAAACAGCAAACGCCAAACAAAAAAAGAAGCAGCAGGGCTATTACTGCCCTTTTTAACAATGCTTGGCATTTTAATTGCTGGGTTAATAATTCAACCAGATATGACCACTTTAGCGATTATTTGCGCAGTGGGAGCTTTAATGTATTTTGCCTCTAAAGCCCCTTTGTGGCATACTATTACGATTTTAGGCCTTGGAGGAACAGCTTTTTTAATATTTGCTAAATCCGAACCATACAGATGGAATAGAGTAATGAATATGTTAAACCCTCATGCAGATCCAATGGGGCAAGGATTTCAATTAAAACAAGCAGCTATTGCTATTGGATCTGGAAAAATCATGGGAGTAGGCGACAGTTTTTCTTTGGGGCTCTCAAGGCAAAAATTTGGTTTTTTACCGGAATCAATTACCGATTCTATTTTCGCAGTAGTGGCTGAAGAATTAGGCTTTTTGGGCGCTTTATTATTAATCGTTTTATTCTTACTTTTTTGCTTTTCAGGGTTGAAAGTGGCTAAAATAAAAGGTCAAACATTTGAGGGCTTCTTGGCCTTGGGAATTACTTGCTGGATTACCTTGCAAGCATTTGCTAATATAGGAGGAATAATAGGTATTTTACCTTTAGGGGGTATTCCATTGCCTTTTTTTAGCTATGGAGGGTCACATATCATGGCAGAAATAATTGGCGTTGGCCTACTGCTAAATATAAGTCGAAAACAGAGATAACCCCAGTTAAGCAGCTCTTTCCGCCAGCTGGTGGATACTCGCGTTACTGGGTTCAATTAATAATTTCCTAACATGAAAATTGTTTTTACTGGCGGAGGAACCGCTGGCCATCTATATCCTATACTGGCAATTATCAGAGAATTAAGAAATGTTTATCCAGGAGAAAACTTAAAAATTTTCTATGCCGGGCCCAAAAATAACCACGGCCAAGTTTTGCTTAAGCAGGAAAGAGTGAAAGTAAAAAATATTGTCTGCGGAAAAATTAGACGATACTTTGACTGGAAAAACATCGTTGACATTTTTAAAATTCCTCTGGGATTTATCCAGTCAATCTTTTGGCTCTTTTTTCTAGCCCCAGATGTTATTTTTAGTAAAGGAGGATACGGTTCTTTTCCTGTGGCTTTAGGAGGTGGATTTCTAAGAATCCCTTTAATTTTACAAGAATCAGATGTTGCCCCTGGATTAGTTTCCAAAATAAGCAGTAAATGGGCTCTGGAAATTTTCACTTCTTTTCCTGACACGACTTATTTTCCAAAAGATAAAACAATTTGCTTGGGCAACCCAGTCAGAACATCTCTTTTAAACGGCAGCAAACAAGAAGCAAAAGAAATTTTTCATTTAAACAATAAGCCATTATTATTAGTTCTGGGCGGCTCACAAGGCTCAAGAGCTATTAACCAAATTATAATTGAAGTTTTAAACGACCTTATTGATAAATTTGAAATAATACACCAAACAGGTATTGCTAATCAAAAACAAGTCCAAGGAGAAGCCAGCGTTATTTTAAATAAAGCACAATCGAAATTTTACCATTGCCTGGCTTTTTTAAACGAGGAGCAACTAAGGCACGCTTTAGCAGCAAGCGATTTAGTGATATCAAGGGCAGGGAGTGGAGCTATTTTTGAAATTGCCTCTTCTAAAAAACCAATGCTTTTAATTCCCTTAATGGGATCAGCCCAAGACCATCAAACGAAAAACGCTTACAAAGTATCGGACTTTGGAGCTGGAGAAGTAATAGAAGAGCAAAACTTAAAACCTCATTTATTTTTGCAAAAAATAAAGAATTTGTTTGACTCTCCTCAAATTTTACAAACAATGGCTGAAAACTCTGCTTATTTTAGTAAGCCCAAAGCCGCCACAATAATCGCTGAATATTTAAAAGAATACTTAACTTAATGCAAAAATCAGAAATCAAATATCAAAAAGAAATACGAGTAAGAATGGCACCATCTCCCACTGGGCCGTTGCACATTGGCACAGCCCGAACAGCTTTGTTTAATTATTTATTCGCTAAAAAATTCAACGGTACTTTTATTTTAAGGATAGAAGATACAGATAAAGAACGTTCAAAGCCAGAATGGGAAAAAGCAATTATTGATGGCCTCCATTGGCTTGGACTTGATTGGGATGAAGGGCCAATTCGCCAATCAGAGAGAATAAGCATATATCAAAAATATTTAGAAAAATTAATAGCCGACAAAAACGCTTATTGGTGTTTTTGTACACCAGAAGAAATTGAAGCCCAAAAACAAGAGCGGTTAAGCCGGGGTAAGCCGCCAATCTTTGAATGCCAATGTGAAAAGAAACAACGAAAAGACGGAAAGGGAACCATTAGATTCAAGATGCCCAAAACCAAGGTTTTCTTTGATGATTTAGTAAGGGGAAAAATTTCCTATGACAGCTCTTTATTCGGGGATATGATCATTGCAAAAAACTTAGAAGAACCTTTATATAATTTTGCTTGTGTAGTTGATGATTTTGAAATGAAAATCTCGCATGTTATCAGGGGGGAAGACCATATTTCTAATACCCCCAAACAAATTCTATTAGCAAAAACTCTTGGCTTTGAGAGTCCGCAATTCTTGCATCTCCCTCTTATTTTAGGGCAAAACAAAGCTAAGCTAAGCAAAAGAAGCGGAGCGACCACTTCTATTGAAGATTACAAACGCCAGGGTTATCTGCCCCAGGCCTTAATAAATTTTATTGCTTTGTTAGGTTGGAACCCTGGAGATAATAGGGAAGTGCTTTCTTTAGCTGAATTGGAAAAGGAATTTTCAGTGGAAAAAATTCAAAAGTCAGGAGCGATTTTTAACGCTCAAAAATTAGATTGGCTCAACGGTGGATTTATTCGTAAAATGAACCTCAACGAATTAACGAAAATATGCATACCGTATTTAATTGAAGCAAACCTAATACAAAGTGGGGGAGTGGAGGTTTCTACAATATCTCCAATGGTGGCACTGTACCAAGAACGGCTGAAAAAACTGTCTGAAATTCCTGAATTAATTGATTTCTTTTTTAAAAACAGCTTAGATTTTCCAAAAGAAATTTTATCTTGGAAAGGGGCAGGGGATAGTGAAGTTATTGTATCCCTTGACAAACTAGCAAATACGCTTTCTAATATAGAAAAAGCTGACTGGACAAAAGAGAAACTAAGTGAAGTTTTAATGCCAATTGCCAATGAGCTTGGTGATAGGGGAAAAATACTTTGGCCATTAAGAGCAGCCTTGTCAGGCAAACAAGCATCGGCTGGACCATTTGAAATAGCAGAAGTGCTTGGCAAAGAAAAGACCCTGCAAAGAATAGAGCAAGCCAAGGAAAAACTAACACCATAGGACGGGCCTATGTAGCTAAAATTATAAAATTGATGCCAAAGAAAACCTTAATAACTTTTATAATTTTATTTTTATCTTTACTACCAGCACAATTTTCTTTTGCGAATATTTTTAGTAAAGACACTTTGCCAATAGAAAACCCTTCTAATGTGCCAGACCCTTTAATGCAATATACTGTTGAGCCCGAAGCAAAAAATTTTTTTCAAAAAGCAGTGGGGGAATGGCAAAAATTTAATAACTGGGCAACTGGCTTTTGGACAAAATATTGTGAGCCATATTTTGGAAGTTATCTGAATAGGGTAGAGCAAAACATAAAACAAGGATGGGAAGAAGAGAAGCAAGAGTATCGCCAAGATTTTTTTAAAGCGCTTGGTTTGGCCTGGGAACGTTTAAAAAATTTTGTTCTCCACAAGCAGGGGAGTTGACATAGGGCTTGATAAAGCCCTATACTATTATAAGGTTATACTTCGCAGAATACAGGTTAAGCGAAGCACAATAATAAACTCATAATAAATTAAACAAAACTACTTCTCTAGTATGAAAAAAAGCGACAAACCAATAATGAGCCATATTTTGGATTTTTTAGAATATATTGATGTAGAAAAAAATTTGGGAAACAAAACTCAACTCACCTACCATAGATTACTAAAAAAATTTTCTGATTGGCTTGCTGCCAGAAATCTATCTTCCCTACTCCCCCACCAGCTAACTAGTGAAATTATTTGGGATTACAGAGTTTTTCTTTCAAAAAGTATAAATCGAAATAATAATCAATCGCTAAAAAAATCTTCACAGAATTATTATTTAATTGCCTTAAGGAATCTTTTAGATTATTTCGCTGACAGAGATATTTTGTCTTTACCTTCAGAGAAAATAAAATTATCAAAAAAAGGGAAAGATGTAAAGGTAAAATTTTTGAATTTAGACCAAGTGGAAAAATTGCTGTTAGCCCCGAATACAAATTCTCAAACTGGCTTACGGGATAGAGCTATTTTAGAAACTCTTTTTTCTACTGGAATGAGAGTAGCAGAGATTGCTGCTTTGGATAGAGACCAAATCAAAATCCCTCTGTCAGTAGAAGAATTAGAAATAAGCATCTCTGGCAAGGGCGGAAAAATTCGGCCGGTGTATTTTTCGGGCAGATGTCTGCGATGGCTGAAGAAATACTTAGATACCAGGGAAAATGACAACGAAAAAGCTCTTTTTATTCGTTACAAGGGCCAAAAAGAGGGTTCTTTACGCCTAACCACCCGTTCTATTGAAAATATAGTCAAAAAGCATGCTATAAGGGCTGGAGTGCCTATTTTCACAGTTCCTCACACGATCAGGCATACCTTTGCAACAGATATGTTAGCTAAAGGCGTTGATATTAGAACTTTGCAGGAATTCTTAGGTCACAGTGATATATCAACCACCCAAATCTACACCCACGTTGTTTCCAAACAACTCAAAGACATCCATCGCAAATTCCACAGCGGTTCAGAACTTAAGGAATAATTTGAAGAATGGGTTTGGAGAGGTAAAATTGAATAACCATTCCAGCGCCAAAGGCCAGCAAAACCAAGAGGAATACAATAATAACCAACAGGATATTTTGTTTCTGATGCTTGCAAAATTCAATAAAATTTGATATCATCATACTATAAACAAAGTAATTTTTTCAACAAGTATGGCACATACAAAAGCAAAAGGTTCAACAAAATTAGGTAGAGATTCAAATGCCCAATACTTAGGAGTTAAAATGGCTGATGGCCAAAAAGCCAAAGCAGGATGTATTATTATCAGGCAAAGGGGCTCTAAATACTTAGCTGGAAAAAATGTGGGTTGTGGCAAGGACTACACTCTTTTTTCTTTAAAAGAAGGCATCGTTAGGTTTAAAACCACTCAAAAAACTACTTTCCAGGGCTTAAAACGCAAAGCCAAGGTTGTAGAAGTCATTTAGGTTGTAAAAACAAAAATGCTGCTTTTTGGCGGTATTTTTGTTTCTAGAACCAGCAACTTAATAATAAAAGAAAGGTTATTTTCAAAAAGTGAGGGTAGAATGAAAAAAAATGATTCTGATGATTCTTATATTTATTTGAGCAAGGAGGCAAATCGGTGTATAGTAGCAATAAGTATTCCTGTTTTTCTTTGGGTATTCTATATTTGTTTGTTAGTTATTAATCTTGGTTGTCTAATACTTTTGCTTTCTCTGACAGATTACACACCGCCAAGTCAACCTGCTTTTCTTATGCTTATCCCGCTTTGGATCTGCCTTAAAATAGCCCTATTTTATTTTTTAATGGGGTTAACCATGGTAGTAATCTTTGCCTTATATTGCCTGTTTGGCATCATTTCCATAGCCATAGGTTTTATTTTTATTACAAACTGTTGGCATGGACGAAAATTTACTTCAGATTTATCTTTTTATATGCATAGCTAAGGAGCAATAAATAAACGGGGAAACAATTTTCTCTGTTTATTTTTTTTGCTTTAAGCTAGCTCTTATAAACTCTCTGAATAATGGGTGGGGCTCTAATGGGTTGGATTTAAACTCTGGGTGGAATTGAGTGGCCACAAAGAATGGATGTTTTATTTTTGGCAATTCCACAATTTCCGCCAAGTCCTTTTCTGGGTTAATGCCAGCAATAATCAATCCCCTCTTTTCTAAAATTTCTTTATACTTATTGTTCAGTTCGTATCTATGGCGATGCCTTTCGGAAATTATCTCTTTACCATAGGCCTTGGCTGAAATCGTTTTTGATTTTATTTTGCAATAATAAGCTCCTAGGCGCATTGTGCCGCCATACCTGCTTTCTTTGAGCAATTTTTTCTGCTCTAGCATCATATCAATAACTGGCTCGGCTGTTTGGTCAGAGCTAAGCTCAGCTTTGGCAAACTCCATTGAATTGGCTTTTTTAATGCCACAAACATTGCGAGCAAACTCAATAGTGGCTAACTGCATGCCCAAACAAAGCCCAAAAAACGGAATTTTTTTCTTCCTGCAAAACTCAATAGCTTTTATTTTACCTTCCACTCCCCTATTGCCAAACCCTCCAGGTACGATGATACCATCAAACTTTTTTAGGTCAGCTAATAATTTTGGGTTTTCCTCAAATTGTTCAGCAGAAATCCAAGTGATTTCAGGTTTAGCTTTAAAATAATAACTGGCATGCTTTATGGCCTCAATGACAGAGATATAAGAATCCATTAAAGTAAAATCCCCTGTTTTAAAATACTTTCCCACAATGCCAATTTTTACTTGTTTTGTGGGGTTTTGAATATTACTAAACATTTTTTTCCATTGCCCTCCATTACTTTTTTTGGCTTTTAGATTGAACTTTTTTAAAATCCGATTGCCCAGGTCATCTTTTTCAAAATTAAGAGGCACTTCGTAAATTGATTTAATGTCGGGGGCAGAAATAATATCTTTTTCATCCACGCCACAAAAAATTGATATTTTCTTTTTTCTTGGCTCGTCCACAGCCATAGCCGCCCTGGCAATAATAATATCTGGCTGAATGCCCGCTGAATTTAAAGACCTAACTGCATACTGAGTGGGCTTGGTTTTCATCTCTCCAATTGTATTTGGAATGGGCAAATAGCTTACCAAAACAAATAGAACATTTTTGGGCTCTTTTAATTTTAGCATTCGAGCTGCCTCTAAAAACAATAAATTTTGATATTCCCCCACTGTACCCCCAATTTCAATCAAAATAAAATCAGCCTTTGTTTTCTTTTCCAGCCGCTTTATTTTAGCAATAACTTCTTCTGGGATATGAGGCACCACTTCAACACATTTGCCTCCAAATTCCATTTTTCTTTCCCTTTCAATGAGAGAAAGATAAACACTGCCAGTGGTCATATAGTTATCAATAGACATGTTTTGACCCAAGAATCTTTCGTAATTGCCAATATCTTGATCGCTTTCAGTGCCATCATCAGCCACAAAAACTTCGCCGTGCTCCACTGGATTCATGGTGCCAGCATCAACGTTAATATATGGATCAATCTTAATGGCTGAAACTAAAAAGCCCTTATCTTTTAAAATACGGCCAATTGATGATGTGGTTATGCCCTTGCCAATGCCCGACATAACCCCACCCATAATAAAAATGTATCTAGCCATAATAAACCTTATAAAGCTTGTTCTGAAACAATAATTTTAACTTGGCATTCCAGCCCATGCTCAAAACTAATTTTAACTTCATATTCCCCTACTTCCTTAATATCATGTTCTAAATTAATCTGGCTTTTTTTTATATTAAATCCTTTTTCTGAAAGCTTTTCTTGAATTTTAGCAGAATTTATCTTTTCAAATGTTTGGCCCTTCTCCCCTGCTTTAACAGAAATTTCAAGTTCGATTCCATCCATCTGCGACATCAATTTTGCAGTTTTTTCTAAATTAGAGCTAGCCCTTTCTTCATTGGTTTTTTGCTGTAGCAAAGCCCATTGAACCGTTTCTTTATCAGCTTTTTTCGCCAAACCTTTCGGAAATAAAAAATTAACAGCGTAGCCATCTGCCACCTCTTTTATTTCATAAATCCGGCCGATTTTCCTAACATCTTGCAATAAAACAACTTGCATATTTTCTTTTTATCTTAATAGTTCTATAGCTTTATCAAGCTGGGCATCTATTGTGCTTGTTGAATCAGTTACTTCAACGTCAGGGTCTAAACCATCTTTGTCCAAAGAAACTCCATTGGGCGTTAACCATTTAGCCACTGTTACTTTCAATGACGAAGCATCTGATAAGTCAATCTGTTCTTGCACCGAACCCTTGCCAAATGATTTTTGCCCCACTAATTTTATGTTTCTTTGGTCGCGCAAAGCTCCAGCTAAAATTTCAGCAGCACTGGCTGAACCTTCGTTAATTAGAATAATCATCGGATAATCAACAAAAATCGAAGGACCTTGAGAAAAATACTGCTTTTTTTCTTTATCTACCCCCTCATCCTGAATAACTACTACCTCTCCTTCTTTTAAAAACCAGCCAGCAATTATTTGGGCAACTTCTAAATACCCGCCAGGATTGTCGCGTAAATCAATAATTAATTTTTTATCTCCTGAATTTAAAATTTCCCGGGCTGTATCTTGAAATTCAGAAATTAAAATTTTATTGAATTGATAAATTTTAATGATAGAAACACCGTTTTGGCTGGTTAGTTCAATTGTTGGAATCTTAATTGTTTCTCTTTTTAAAGTAAACTCTTTTGGCTCTGACCAATCTTTTCTTTGAATCAAAAGCTTAACCTCTGTTCCTGGCTTTCCTTTAATAGTTTTAACCGCTTCTTCAATGGTAATATCCTTTGTAAATATGTCTCCAATCTTAAGAATTTTATCCCCAGCTCTTAATCCAGCCCTTTCAGCAGGAGTTCCCTTAAAAGGCGAAATAACAGTTAATTGTTCTTCTTTAATGCCAACCACCATGCCCACGCCTTCGTATTTGCCGTCTAGCTCTTCGTTAAATGACTCTGTTTGGCTGGGAGTAAAATAAGTGGTATAAGGGTCGCCTATACTCTTCACCATGCCATCTACTGCCCCATAAACCATTGTTTTATAATCAATTTGATGTTTATCAATATAAAATTCTTCTAAACGCCTCCAGGCCTCCCAAAAAATAGAAAAATCTACCTTGTCATTAATGCCTAATCCCTCATCAATATTTGAAGGCGGAGTTTTTAGAATAGCTTGCTCTCCCCTGCTAAAGCCAAACTGGTAAGCGGCTAAGCCAATCGCAACCACTAAAATTAAAACTGGAATGGCTTTGGAAACAAATTTTAAAATTGATTTTGACTTCATAAAATATTCTCTTATATTAGCAGAAAAATAAAAAACCCGCAAACATTTTAACCTCTTTTTTTGTTTGCGAGTTTTACTTTTATCACCTCCCATATGACCTCCAAACAACCCGAGTTTCCAAACCAACTCTTTTATATATAAGCGCTATATCCCTAACCCTTCTAAGCCTCCATCCCAAACTAAATCTTAGTTCTATAGGATTGTCTAAGACATTACAGAAAATGACAACCGAGGGCAAAATCACAAATGACGACTCCAGGGCCATACTATTTGCACTAGCCCAAGCATCCTTCGGGGTTCTATGCCCCTTGCCATCGTATTCATGCATTACAAACATGTTTATCTCCTTATATCAATAAAGTTACAAATAAATAAAAACAGCTCAAATGAGCCACTGCTAATATTCTAACATACTCTCCCCCACCTTGCAAGCTTACCACAAGCTTACACAGGTAAGACCTGTGTAATTTTTAACCCTCTTTTTAGTTTCGAATACTCGGGCACGGCTTTAGCCACTAAGTTCCAAAATTTCTGCCCGTGGTTAAATTCTTTTAAATGGCATAATTCGTGCACAATTATGTAATCAGCCAACCGTTCGGGCAGCAAAGCGATTTTATAGTTAAAATTTAAATTGCCTTTTTTGGAGCAACTCCCCCACCGCGTTTTCTGGTTTTTAATATTTATTTTATTATACTTGAGCCCGTAAATTTTATTAAAATATTCAATCCGATTTTGCGCCAAAGCCATGGCCTGATCTTTGTATTTCAAATAATCTTTCTTAGTCCCCCTCAAAGAAACTCTTCTCCGCACCCGCCTAACCACCCAGAAATATTTTTGCTTTTTCATTTTATTTTCTTCAGGGTTTTTCAAAATTTTATTTACGCTAATGCTTTTTTAGTTTTGTAGTAAAAATTCATCGTTTTTTTATAAATTCATCGAACAATAAAGCACTAAAAACTACTCCTTTCGCATTCTTAACTTTTCTATGCATATAAGAATTACTGTTAAACCAAACAATACCATCTAAAACTGCCACACCAATGGCATTTTTATTTTTTAATTCAGATATTCTCAAGGCGCTATCGAATTGATTATTCTGAGTACCGCCATAATCTGTTAAAAATTTTGCCTCCCCGATTACAAACTTATCTCTCGTCTTCAGCAGAAAATCTGGCTTTCTTTTTAAATTCTTTATGCCTACTTCCTTTTGAACAAACCTTTGAAGAACATTGTCGCTTCCTTCTAAGAAGGCTACTCCCTTAAAATCCTTAAAGTCATTCCACTCTAAAAATTTGTAGTCCTTAGAATGTAGCCACTTCTGAAAAGTACTTCCGAACTGCCTTGAAGCGGATTTAGGCTTATTAATAAGCTCTAGTATCTTATCAAAACCCAATGCAAAAAGCTTCTGGCTAATTCGTTTTACGGTTCCAGGATTTTTTTCTAACAAACTATCATGCCTTCTTAAAGAAGCCAGATAAGGGTCATCTATGGGAAAGCGAGGTAAACTTAATAATCCCCTTACTAAATGAATTTTATTACGACTATCAAAAATTGCTTTCATCTTTTCTTGAACATCCCGGCCTATGGTTCTTGTAGGCCCGGTTTCAATTGGATAAACCTCAAAAAGCTTGTCCAAGTAACCTTGGGCGTTAGCTAACTTTATACTTTTTTGAACCCATTTATTCATATTGTTGTCTCTATTTGATTCTCGTTAAGAATTAAGCGCCTTTGCCGATTAAAGTTTGATCTCATTTTATAGAAATAAATATAGTTGATAAATTTATAAGCGAAATCGAAACTAATTCTTTTACGATTGTTATCGCGAAAGTTCGTGAGAAAAAAAGAAAAGTATTCTTTCCTTGCATCGGTCAACTCTTTATTAAAAATATCAATAATTTTTTCCTGCATTTCAATATCTAACTCTTCTGGCAAAAGAAATGAGGCCATATTCCTTGAGCTCTCTTTGCCGACCAAGCCTATTACGCCATACTGCCTGATATCCTCTAGTTGAACCTTTTGACCATTTTTACTATCAATTGCCCTTAAGAGAATTATGTTTTTATGTAATAAATTGAGGGTCTTTTGGTTAATCCGATAAGTTTTTTGCTCTTTTATATTATTATATGCTAATGGTATTTCACATTCTCCCGCTTGTAAATGATTTTCAGTTAACCTGCGAACACCTAAAAAATTATCATTTAAATTTATTTTTGAATGAAATTCTCCTCCTAATTGCCAACCATACTTTTCGTCTAAAATAAAGACTTTGTCTTCTTTTGCGGGAAAAATCTTAGCAGAAATAATATTTTGATAAGACGGTTTTTTCTTTCTGCGATAGAAAAAAGATACCACATTATATGTTGTATCTTCAAAAACTTTATGCGTGAAAATATTTAACGCTATAATCTCAAATTTAGAGAAAAAAATACGCCTTATTTTATCAGAATTCTCGGCTGATAAAAAATTTAATGGAACTATCAGAATGCCTTCCTGAGAGTTTAATATAGACTTCAGGGAAATCTGATAAAGGTCTTCCAAAAAACCGTTTTCTCTTGAAAAATATTTATTTTTTACCTCAATAGAGGCTTTATTTTTATGTAGATATGGAGGATTAGTTAAGACAAAGTCGTATTCTTGAGGATCCAAAATACTATCGTTATAAAGAACTAAATTGCCATCTACATACCGTTTATCAATATCAAAACCCTTGATCTTTTGAGCGCCATTATTAATAGCCCAATTGATTAAATCCTTATTCCCCGCAAAAGGATCCACAATGTTCTTATCTCTCACGAATTTATCAAAACCATAAAGGATATAGTTCGAATTGGTAGTAAAAAATTGTCCTTTTAGCTTTTTATCTATCATACTTTTTATTTATTTCGACCTCTTAGTATCGATAACTTCTTTAATATCCTCACGTTCAATACAAAGAGTGGCAGCAATTGCCTCAAAAAATTGGCCGCTTTCTCTGGCTTGTTCGCATTCATAAGACGAACATTTAATTTCAATTTTAATAATATCATTTTGCATATATTTTTAAAATTAATTTAAAAACTTCTCAATACACTAACAACTTTGCCTTGGATTATTATTCTCTTTACATAAAGGGGTTTTAAGCTGGGATTAGCTGGCTGAAGACGGATACGGTTTTTTTCTTTGAATATCTTTTTTAAAGTAACCTCATTGCCGTTGATTAAAGCCACGGCTGTTTCGCCATTTTCAACCGTATTCTGCTTTCTAATTATTACTGTATCCCCGTCAAAAATGCCTTCATCAATCATGCTATTGCCCTTAACACCTAAAGCAAAATGCTCGCCTGAAGAGGCAACCATATTTTTGGGCACAGTCGTGGTTTCATATTCTTCAATAGCTTCAATGGGTTCTCCTGCGGCAATATATCCTTTAAATGGAACACTAACCACTCCTTCTTGTTTACCTATTTTAACAGCGCGAGCGATATTTTTTTCTCGAGTAATATATCCCTTTTCCTGTAAAACCTGCATGTAGTGGTTAACAGTAGACACTGAAGCTAATTTAAAACGCTTGCGAATTTCTTCATGCGATGGACTGTATCCCTTTTTATCAAAATAAATCTGGATATAGTTAAGGATATTTTTTTGTTTTTTAGTAAGCATGATTTATTATTTAATTATATTAGAACAAAAATAGAAAATCAAACAAATTATCCACAGTACCAAAAAACAGCTTTCTCAAGCTGCCTTTTGTGCATAAATACATCATTTGTACCCCCAGGGGGAATCGAACCCACGTCAACTGCTTAAAAGGCAGATGCTTTACCACTAAGCTATGGGGGCAAAACCATATTATGGTTTTGCCGGGAATTTTAGCCCAATGCTTTGGGCGTAAGAATTCCCCGGGTCGCACGGAATATAATGTTCATTCTTATTCCGTGCGATAGCGATACTACACTCCTTCTTTCTTTAACTGTTCCAACAATTCCTTTTGCTTCTTGGTTAATTTATCTGGTGTTTTAATAATAAGCTGGACGAATAAATTTCCTCTGCCCCAGCTGTTAAAATGCGGAATGCCTTTACCTGATATTTTAAACACTTTGCCACCTTGAAGCCCAGAAGGCACCTTCAAAGACAATGATTTGCCATCTAGTATTTTTACTTCCACCTCCCCGCCCAAAGCAGCCAGTGAAAAAGAAACCTCTTTTTGCACGAACAAATCATCCCCTTTTCTTGTAAAAACTGGATGGTCCTTCACTAAAATTCTTAAATACAAATCCCCCGCTTTTGCTCCCCTGATGCCTGCATCTCCTGCACCCTCCACCTTCAAAACTTGGCCAGTATCAACCCCAGCAGGTATATTAATTTCTATTTTTTGTTCTTGCTTTATTCTGCCTTCACCCGAACAAACATTGCAGGGCTTTTCTGGTGTTTTGCCCTGACCTTTGCATTCTGGGCATATAGCCATTCGAGCCATTTGCCCAAATATTGTTCTTTTAACCTCCTGCACCTCGCCTGTTCCTCGGCAAGTGAAACATTCTTTAACTTTTGTGCCCGGCTCACCGCCTGTTCCCGAGCATCTCTGGCAATTGACCATTTTATCTAAATAGATATCTTTTTTCAAGCCAGTGAAAACATCTTTTAAATCCATTTTTATTTCAATCTCTATATCTTCTCCCCTGTTCATTGCCCTTTTCTTTGCGGGTCGGCCGCCTCCAAAGCCGAAAATATCTCCAAATATATCGCCCAAGTCAATGTCGTTAAAATCAAAATTACCAAAATCAAAACCCGCCCCGCCAAAGCCAGCGCCTCCTCCACCCCCAGTGTTGACTCCATCAAAAACCCGGCCGTATTGATCATACTGAGCGCGCTTTTCTTTATTAGACAAAACCTGATAAGCCTCGCTTACTTGCTTAAACTTTTCTGCATCTCCACCTTTATCTGGATGGTATTGGTGCGCTAAACGACGGTAGGCC